>JALZKK010000316.1 GCA_030859285.1 Acidobacteriota bacterium
TTATCTCCGCATGGCCGCCCGCGAAGATCAACGCATCGCCCCGGCAGACGCTAAAGTGATCGCGACGATCCAGTGAGCAGGGGCAGGAGGCAGGAGCGGGAGGCAGGGCAGGAAGCAGGTGGTTTTATTTTATGCGTTACCAATGGAGAACACGGTCGCCCAATCAGAACGGCACACTCCGCTGTCGCTGTTTGCTCCTACTCGTGATCTGCGCTCAAATGCTGTCCGCTCTCTGCCGTCTCTCTGCCTCCCGCCTCCTGCTCCTGCCTCCGGCCTCCTGCTCCTGCCTCCTGCTCCTTGCTTTTTGCCTTGTGCCTTTCGCATCGGCGCAGGCACAGGCGCGGCGCGTCGTGATCATTAAAGTTGACGGTCTTTCGTCCGCTGTGGTGGAGAGTTTCGTGCATGAGCGCGATCCGCGTACCGGACGGAGCAAGCTCCCGTGGTTCAAGCACATCTTTTATGAACGAGGCACGCGCGTCGAAAATTTTTACGTGCGCGGGATGAGCCTTTCAGGGCCGTCTTGGTCGATGCTCGATACGGGACAGCATTTGCAGATCAAGGGCAACGTCGAATTCGACCGCTACACTTTGCACTCTTACGATTATCTGAATTTCATTCCCTTCTGGCTCGGACACGCCGGCAAAGTGCGTGTGGACATGCCCGGCGCGGAGGTCTTGGACGAACTCGGCGTGCCGCTGTTGATGGATGCGTATTCTTACGATGAGCGGCACATCAGTTTTCAACTCTACCAACGCGGCGCGCGCTGGACCACTTTGCAGCGCGGTCTGCAAAACCGCTTCACTTCGCGCCAGCCCCGTGAACTGTTTGACGAGTGGCTGATCGGCTTCGAGTCGCGCAGTATCGTGATGGAGCAGTTAGAGCGCGAGTTGTTGAACAAGCTCAACGACCCGCGCATCCGCTATCTCGATTTCTACACCACCGACTTCGATCACGCCGCGCATCATAATCGGGATCGCGGCACGCATCTCGACGCCTTGCAGGAATTGGACAGCCTACTCGGACGCATTTGGACGGCAATTCAGAAAACTGAACTGGCGGCGGAGACGGCGCTCGTCGTCGTTTCCGATCACGGCACGAATACGGACGAACGCATTTACAGTCAGGGCTTTAATCTCGTCAAGCTGCTGGCCGGCGCTGGCGGCGGCGGGCATCATGTGATTACCAAGCGCCGCCTGTTGAACGATTATTCGTTGAAAGGCTTTTACCCGCTGGTCCCCTTGATCACGACGACGACGCCCGATTCTTATTATCTCAAGGGCAAAAGCGCCGATTACCCGTCGGCGCTAGTCGATTTCGACGGCAACGAACGCACGTCGATTCATCTGCGCGACAGCGATCTCAACGTCCTCCACATCCTGTTGCAGCAACTCCAACGCACAGACCTGCCCGCGCCAATGCGTCGCGCCGTCGCCGACGCTTTCTTCAAGACCATCGAACGGTGCAGGACAGAGTGGCAGCATCAATTCATTGAATTACGTGAAGAGATCGACGCGCTGCATCGACTGATCGAGCGGCAACGCACACTCGTCGAAGCACAGCCAAAGAACTGGACGCAGGCCGATAGTAATGCCGGGCGCGATCAGGCCGCACGGCGTTTGTCTGCACAACTTGATTCTTGGCAGACGGACGAGAGGAAGTATCGAGAGTACGCGCGCACGCTCGGCAATCTGCTCGCGTTGCGGCCTGATAATTTTGCGCCGTCGCGCCTGAAGATTCCCGACCTGATCGGCAAGGGCGTGATGGGCGAGCAGAACTCGATCCATGAATTGCAGAACTATGTCATCGGCCTGCCAACAAGCGGTCTTGCGCTCGCGGCGGATGGCTCGCTCGATTGGTCCCGCAGTTTTCTGCGTCTGAATTATCCGCGACTGTTGCATGAAACTACCGTGCGAAATAACGTGCAGCCCGGTGTCGCCAATCGCCCGGTCGATTTCGTCGCCATGCGGATTCCGACCGCAGCGTTGAGCGAAGAGGATGCCGCGCGTTTGCGCGCCGAAGAGATCGTCTGGCTCTATCGGGGCGCAGATCGACAAGCGTTGCTGCTGGCCCGGCACGAACGCAGGGGCCAATTATTTTTGCGTTTATTGCCAATCGCACATTTGACGCAAGCGGGGGACGGCACAATCAGTTTCGATGAGATCAGTTGGACGGATGGCTTGCCGCTCAACCTTTGGGAAGACCGACGACTCGTCTTACCCGGTGGACAAGAGCGCGCCGCGTGGCTCGGCGGATGGCACAGCGATCTGGATTGGCTGCGCGCCGCGCATTTGACCGAGTACGCGAACGCCGTCGTCGGACTGCACGAGCAATTCTCCCGCCATCTGACGCCGGAGATCGCGCCCGACGTGCCGGGACTGTCGCGGGACGAGCAATTAATTCGCCGCTTCCGCCGCCGGCAACGCCAACTCGTCGAGACAGACCTGCTCGTGCTGGCAAACAACCATTGGAACTTCGACGTGCGCGGCTTCAATCCCGGCGGCAATCACGGCTCGTTCTTCCGCGTCTCGACGCATTCGACGCTCATGCTCGCGGGCGGCGAGAAGACGCTCATTCCACGCGCCTTCGTCGTCGCAGAGCCATACGACAGTCTCAGTTTCGTCCCGACCGTGCTGGCATTGACCGGGCGCATTCCCACGAATGCCGGCGCGGGACAAACGACGATCAGCTTTCAATCCTCTGACGCGCGCGCTTTTCCCGGTCGCATCATCGAAGAAATCTTCGCGCCCGCCAAACGCGACAGCGCGCCTGCCCCCGTCGGAGCAGCGGCGGAGGGCGCGCGTTGATCAGAGTGGACAGAGAGAATGTTGCGGGCGCGGACTCTGAAGCTCATGAACTGCCGCCGCTCGCGGAAGTGATCGAAGCTCCACAGAAGGGGAGCGCGAGCTTTTGGCTTCACGTCGCGGCCTTCCTCTTCGGCTGC
>JALZKK010000331.1 GCA_030859285.1 Acidobacteriota bacterium
ATTCAAATGCGTCGGGACGCGATAATCGTAATGCCCCAGCCACGGCCGCGCGGCATAAGGCGAATCGGGTTCGCTTGTTTGAGATTGGTTCATGGTCATGTGAAAGATGTTAGATGCAGGATATTAGCTCGAACCGTCTTGACTGCCATCTAGCATTTAACTTTTGTCTTAAACAATTGTCCCGCCGCCGTCAACGACGATGGTTTGGCCGGTGATGTAGTTCGACGCATCGGAAGCGAGGAAGACGACGACGCCTTTCAACTCGCCGGCGTCGCCGACGCGGGGGATCGGGTTTGTGGTCTTGATGTATTCCTCGATCTGTTCGATCACCGGATCGGCGAGGCGCGAGTGGAAGAAGCCGGGTGCGACAGCGTTGACGCGAATGCCCTGCCGCCCCCAAGTGGCCGCCAACTCGCGCGTCAATCCCAACAGCCCCGCTTTGCTCGCCGCGTAGCCCGCGAAACTCGGTCCCATGACGGAAGATTGCAGCCCCGCGATAGAGGCGATGTTGATGATCCGTCCGTACTCGCGCTTGAGCATCTCGCGCCCGGCGGCCTGCGCGAAGAGAAACGCGCCCGTCAGGTTGATGTCGATCACTTTCTGCCACTTATCGAGCGCCATTTCTTCAGGGCGTTCGCCCCATGACACGCCCGCGTTGTTGACCAGAATATCGACCTTGCCGTAAGCCTCAATCGTGGCTCCGACGACACGCCCCACCTGTTCAGGATTCGTCACGTCGCAGACCATCCCCTCGACGCGGAAGCCGCGCGCGCGCATCTCCTCGACGGTCGGCGCGAGCCACTGTTCGCGCCGCGCGCAGAGCATCACAGACGCGCCTGCCTCGGCCAAGCCTTCTGCCATCTCCTGCCCTAAACCGCGTGAGCCGCCCGTGACAATCGCCGTCCGGCCCGTGAGATCGAAAAGTTGTTTGAGTGTCGGTGCCATGATTGATGAATAATAAATCGTCAATCGCAAATAGGAAAAGCGCGGACGCTGTTTGACTCTCTGTTGTTGTACGACGTTTGATTGCTGTGTAAAGTGGCGGCACGTTTCTTATATCACAACAGCGGCGGATGCAAACGGGCGACACCGGAAAGGACGGGAGATCGATGAGAGCAGCCATCTTTCGCGAACACGGCGGGATCGACAAACTTGAGATCGCTGATATTCCACAGCCCACTCCCAAAGCGGGCGAGGTCGTCGTGCGCGTGCGCGCGGCGGCGATGAATCATTTGGATTTATGGGTGCGAAAGGGCTTGCCCGGCATCGAGATACCGCTGCCGCATGTCGGCGGCTCGGACATTGCGGGCGAGGTCGCAGAACTCGGCGCAAGCATCTCGCACGTCGAGGGGGGCGCGCGTGTTGTCGTCAATCCGGGTTTGTGGTGTGGCGTCTGCGAATGGTGTCTGAAGGGTGAGCATTCTTTGTGCGTCGATTACCGGATTATCGGCGAACACACCGACGGCGGCTTCGCGGAGTTTGTCGCCGTCCCCGCCGCGAATTGCGTTCGTATTCCTGAAAGTTTTTCGTTTGCAGAAGCCGCCGCTGTGCCGCTCGTTTTCCTGACGGCGTGGCGCGCGCTCATCACGCAGGCGAATTTGCGCGCGGGCGAGAGCGTGCTTGTTTTGGGCGCGTCGGGCGGCGTAGCGTCCGCCGCGATTCAGATCGCGAAGCTGACGGGCGCGCGCGTGTTGGCCGTCACGTCTTCGGCAGAGAAGGCAGCGCGGGCGCGCGAGCTTGGAGCCGACGAGATCATCGACCGCACGCAGGAAGATTTCGCGAAGCAGGCTTTCAAGCTGACGAACCGGCGCGGTGTCGATGTGGTATTGGAGAACACAGGGGCAGAGACTTGGGAGGGTTCGTTGCGAGCGCTCACGCGCAGCGGGCGGCTCGTCACTTACGGCGGCACGACAGGACCAAACGGGAAGACCAACATCCCACTCCTCTTTTGGAAACAAATACATCTCATCGGCTCGACGATGGGGACGGCGGCAGAGTTCGCGCGCGTGACCGATCTCGTCTGGCAGCGGCGGCTGCGTCCGGTCGTGGATCGCGTGCTGCCACTCACGGAGATCAAGGCCGCGCACGAAGCGCTCGAAGCCGGTGAGCAGTTCGGCAAGATCGTGTTGACGCCCTGAATGGCTGCGGCGCTACCCGGCAGCGCTAATTTCTTGATGGCTCGCAGGCCGGAGAATTTGTTACACTCAGATCGCCGCCCCGCCTCACACAACGTCCGTTTGCAATCCCGCAGTTGAGGAGAGTCTGTCACCCGCCATGCGCCACTTAACAAATTTCGTCCGCAGTCTCAGCGGCCCGGCCTTTCTGTTCCTCGTCTCAACGCTCACGCTCACCGCCGTGCTGCTCATCTTGATGGCTTTCTCGCTCGTCAAGCCGTCGATGTTGCGTTGGTGGTAAAACCCGATGTTGACGCCGAAGCGAGCCGATAATTTCAGCCGCGGATGAACGCGGATCGGCAAGAAGGTTTTGGTCTTCTCTTTTTTTATCCGCGCTGATCCGCGTTCATCCGCGGCTTATTCTTCCCGTTCGGTCAGATGAAAAAGTCCGGCAACAACTCCGCGCCCGGAGAGACGGCATACTGCTCGAAGTCTGTGACGCCCGCCGCGCGCAGCACGTCTTCGTCGATGAAGAAATTGCCGGTCGTCTCGCGGCTCGGTCGGATCAGGATGTAATGCGCGGCATC
>JALZKK010000356.1 GCA_030859285.1 Acidobacteriota bacterium
GAACTGCATTGCATTCATCATTCCGCATTCATCGTTCATCATTTCTTCCCGGCGGCGGTGCGGCCGAAGGAGAAGGCGACGGCGCGGGGGCGGAATTTAGTTCGGCGTCGTCGTTGTCGGCTTCCAATTCCTTGCGCGTCTCTTCGTCCAATTGCGTGCGGAATCGCCCGACGATGGAGTCGGCGTTGGCGAGCGAAGTCTCTAAGCGGGTGCGGCTCTGGGCCAGCACGTCGAGTTGGGATTGGACGCGGCGCTTCTCGTTCTCTAATTGCCGGCGGAAATTTTCGCGCACTTCGTCGGGACGAAACGAGCCGACGAGCGAGGTCTGCCGCTCAAGATTTTCGGGGCGCATTTGCTCGTCGAGCTGATCGCGGCGCGCTTGCAAGTTGGCTTCCTTTTCCAACACGTCACGGAGTTGCTGCTGCAAGCCTTCGGCGCGCTGCTCGGCGCGCGTCAAACGCTCCTGCATCAGATCGGAGCGGCGCTGTTTCTCCAAGTCATCAACTTTCTTGTTGAGCCGCGTGACTTCATCTGTCAACCGCTCCAATGTCTCGCGCGACTGCTCCGCTTGGCTTCTGTTGCGGCGCGTGCGGCTTGTCGGCTCGCTGTTCGCTTGATCTTCCGCCGTGCTGATCAACGCCGGCTCGTTGTTTGTCGTCGGCGTCGGCACGGGCTGAGGCCGTACCGGATTCGTGATCCGGCGCGAAGGCCGGGGGCGCGGCTGCTGCGAACGCGCTTCCGGCAAACACCAAGATATCAGCGCCAGCATCAACACCAACGCCGCACTCAACTGCAAAACTGTTTTGGGCTGCATCGAAAACCTCCTGAGTCAGTTTTTAGTTTTCAGTTAAAACCATTTCGCTGAAAACTGAAAACTGGTAATTACACGCCTGCCGCCGCGCAGAGTTCCCTCCGCTCATCCGGCTTGAATCTTGAAACTAATGTCCATTGCGCGCGCCGAGTGGGTGAGCGCGCCGACGCTGATCAGATCGACACCCGCATCGGCGTAAGCGCGGACGTTTTCTAAACGAATGCCGCCGGATGATTCGAGCAGCACGCGCTCCGAGATTGAGCGCGCCAATTCGACAAAGCGCGCCGTCTCTTCCGGTGATAGATTGTCGAGCAAGAGAATGTCCGCGCCGCCCTCAATCGCTTCGCGCAAGTCGCGCTCGTTCGAGACTTCCACTTCGATCTTGTGCAGATGCCCGACCTGCCGCCGTGCGCGTTCGACAGCAACGGCGACGCCGCCCGCGAGTGCGATGTGATTGTCTTTGATCAGCACGCCGTCGTCCAAGCCGAAGCGGTGATTGCGCGCTCCGCCGGCTTGCACCGCGTATTTTTCCAACATCCGCAAGCCCGGCGTGGTCTTGCGCGTGTCCACGATCTGTGCTTTGGTCCCTTCGACGGCGCGGACGAATTGTCGCGTCGTCGTCGCGATGCCCGACAAGCGTTGCAAGAGATTGAGCGCGACACGCTCGCCGGAGAGCAGCACGTCGGCAAAGCCGCTCGTGCGCGCGATCACTTTGCCCGCTTCCACTTCGTCGCCGTCGGAGACGAATGCTTCAAGCTGCTGCTGCGAATCGAGCGCGGAGAAGACGGCTTCCGCCGCTTCGAGGCCGGCGACGACCAACGGCTCTTTGGCGAGGAAACGCCCGCGCCCGCGTGTGTTGCGCGAGACGGTGGATTGCGTCGTGATGTCGCCGCGCCCCAAATCTTCGCTCAAGAACATGCTGATCTGATTGAACAGCGCGCCATCGTCTAGCCAGTTCATTCCGCGAGCGCCTCCAAAGTCTGTTGCAACGCATTCGTTCGTTGCGCGATGTCCGCGACTCGTTGCCGTAATTCTGCCACCTTCTCAGCAGGCGCGCGCTCCACAAAATTCTGATTCGCAAGCTGCGCCTGCAACTTCTCCGCTTCCTTCTGCAACTTCTCTTGCTCCTTCCGCAAACGCTCGCGCTCCTGCGCGAAATCGATCAAGCCTTCGAGCGGTACAGCCACCTCCGCGCCGCCGGCTAAGACTGCCCGCGCCGACGCGCGCGGCCCGTTGAGACTTGAACTCACTTCGATATTTGAAGCGCGCACCAATCGTCCGATCTGCTGTGCGCCAGATGCAAAGACCGCACGCAAATTTTCGTTCGGCGCGCTGACGAGGATTCGCACCGGCTCGCCCGACTTAATGTTCATCTCGGAACGAATGTTTCGCACACGCGAGACCAACTCGATGATCGCCTGCACTTCACTCTCGGCGCGCTCGTCGATCAATTCCGCGCGAGTTTGCGGATAAGCCGTCAGCATGATCGTCGGCTCCGCGCCTTCATAGGCCGGGTGCAACTGTTGAGCGCCAACGCCCGGCAGACGCAGCCACAAATCTTCCGTGATGAACGGCATCAACGGGTGCAGCAAACGCAAGGCTTGCTCAAGCGCGGTCAGCACGCGACTGCGCGCGGCGTTGCGTTGCGGCGTCGCTTCCGTCGCCGTCACGTCTGTCTTCGATAGCTCAATGTACCAATCGCAAAAATCGTCCCAGAAAAAGTGATAGAGCGTCTGCACCGCTTCGTGAAAACGATAATTCTCGATGGCATCACTCACGGCTCGCGCCGTTTTGTTCAGCCGCGACATGATCCAGCGATCATGCAAAGCCCAACTCGTAGGCTCGCCTTCAAAACCTTTGCCGACTGTTGCGCCTTCTGAATTTATCAAGCAGAAGCGCGCGGCGTTCCAGATTTTGTTGGCAAAGTTGCGATACGACTCGACCTGCTGCTCGTTCCAGCGCGTGTCTGTGCTTTCGATCTGCGCCAGCACGAGGCGCGTTGCGTCCACGCCGTACTTGTCGAACACGTCCAAAGGATCGACGCCGTTGGCCTTCGTCTTCGACATCCGCTGCCCGTGCTTGTCGAAGATCGTCCCCGTGATGAACACGTCTTGAAACGCCTTCTCGCCGGCGAACTCAAGGCCGGTCATCATCATCCGCGACACCCACAGGAAGATAATGTCACGCGCCGTCACCAACACCGATGTCGGGTAAAAAGTCTGCAAGTCTTTCGTCTCGTCCGGCCAGCCCAAAGTCGAGATCGGCCACAACGCGGACGAGAACCACGTGTCCAACACGTCCGGGTCTTGCGTTAGCTTATCTGTGCCGGCTTGCGCGCGCGCTTCTTCTTCTGAGCGCGCGACATAAACATTGCCCATCTCGTCGTACCAAGCCGGAATGCGATGGCCCCACCACAACTGCCGCGAGAGCGTCCAGTCGTGCAGATTTTCCAGCCAGTTCGTATAAATTTTCTCGTAAGGCACTTCCGGCACAAAGCGCGGCTCATGTTTCTCCCTGATCAATTCGAGCGCGGCACGTCCTAATTCCGCTTGTTTCAAAAACCACTGCGTCGAAACTAACGGCTCGATCACCGTGCGGCAGCGCCCGCACTTCGAGATCGAGAATTCATAATCGACCGCCTTTTCCAACAAGCCCAACTCTGCAAACTTGGCGACGACTTTCTCGCGCGCTTCGTAACGCTCCAGCCCCGCGAAATCCGCGCCCGCGTTTTCGGTCATCCGCGCGTGCGTGTCGATCACTTTCACTTGCGGCAGTTCGTGGCGCAAGCCGACCTCGTAATCATTCGGATCGTGCGCTGGTGTGATCTTCACCGCTCCCGTCCCGAATTCTGGATCGACGTACTCATCCGCGATGATTGGTATCTCGCGGTTCGTCAGCGGCAACTCAATCGTCGCGCCCACGAGATCGCGGTAACGCTCGTCGTTCGGATTCACCGCCACCGCCGTATCGCCGAGCATTGTCTCAGGCCGCGTCGTCGCCACCGTCACGCGCCGCCCTCCGCTGCCCTTCACCGGATACTGCAAGTAATACAACTGGCCGGCTTGAGCTTCCTTTTCAACTTCCAGATCGGAGAGCGCGGTCTGGTCTTTCGGACACCAACTGATCATCCCTTCGCCATGATAGATCAAACCCTTCTCGTACATCCGCACGAAAAACTCGCGCACGGCGCGCGATAAATTCTCGTCCATCGTGAAGCGCCGGCGCGACCAATCCACACTCGCGCCCTCGCGCCGCATCTGCCGGATGATCTGCCCGCCGTACTCCTCCCGCCACCGCCAGACGCGCTCGACGAATTTTTCGCGACCGAGATCATGTCGCGTCAAGCCTTCCTTCCGCAATTGCTTCTCCACCTGAAGCTGCGTCGAAATGCCCGCATGATCTTCGCCCGGCAGCCAGAGCGTGCGATAACCGCGCATCCGATGAAAGCGCGCCAGCACATCCATGATCGTGTGCTGCAAAGCGTGTCCCATGTGCAGCGACCCGGTCACGTTCGGCGGCGGAATCACAATCGAATAAACCGACGCTTCCGGATCGCGGTTCACCTCCGGCGCGAAACATCCTTGCGCCTCCCAACGCGAGTAATGCCGCTCTTCAGCTTGCTTCGGATCGTAAGTCTTCGGAATGTCCATTGCTAACAGTTTTCAGTAGTCAGTTTCCAGTTTTCAGTGATTAGGCATTGTAAAGCAATCGGCCAGCCGTTTCATCCTGCGGTCAAGGCCGCCGCCCGAACCGCAATCTCTGGCTCTCGTTTTTCAGAAAAGAAGGCGCTTGTTGATAAAGCAATCGGACGCTGCGGTTTGCCGTTTGGCTCCCGCAGCGCCCGATCTTTTTGTTATGCGCGTGAGTGTCGAGACGGTTAGGCTTTGAGTTTCTCTGCGTCGAGGCGTTGTTTGATGAGGCGGTCGGCGAGTTCGGGGACAACTTCCCAAGCAATCTCGCGGATGACCTTGTCGGACATTTGCTCAATGACGCGGTGTGTGATGGCGTCGAGCATTTCGGGCGATAGCTGCTCAAGGTTCATAGCTTTGGCGGTGGCGCGGACCGCGCCTTCAACGGACGGGGAGACACTCGCGTGGGTAGCGGCGGCGCTGTTGCCGGCGGCTTCCTTTGTGGCTGTGCCGGCGGCGGCGAATTGCTTGGCGGGGGCGCTGGCGCTCGCGGCTGTGCGGGACGAGAGATGGCGCTCATAAGCCTTCACCGGCTCACGCAACGGGCGGGCGGGCGT
>JALZKK010000388.1 GCA_030859285.1 Acidobacteriota bacterium
AGTTGACCATCTCGTTCGGCACGATGAAGCCGTGCGCGGTCAAGATCAGGATGACCCGCGAATTGTCGTTCGGATCGAGGAAGGCGTAAATGTCGTTCAAGTCTGCGCCCTGATCGCTCGCCGACAGA
This sequence comes from Acidobacteriota bacterium, assembly GCA_030859285.1. Taxonomy (GTDB): domain Bacteria; phylum Acidobacteriota; class Blastocatellia; order Pyrinomonadales; family Pyrinomonadaceae; genus JACCRA01. The sequence continues at coordinate 129 of JALZKK010000388.1, forward strand.
GGGGCATCCCCGTGATCGGCGGCATTGAGCGAGGGGGCGGGAGCGAGAACGAGCGCGAGGGCCGCCGTCAGAGCGAGGGCGACAAACATGAGCATCTTTTTGCTGAGACAAAGCATAATTTGATCTCCTTACAGCCAATGGGGTAATTCGCCTGTGAGATTCGCTGATCGCCGCCTCAACTCTGCGCCCGAAGCAAAACTCTTTTCAGGCTCAAGCTGATCGGTCAGTTTGTTAGCCGAATGTTAGAGATTCGGGCTACGCGGGAATTTCACAAAAGGTAAACGAGTTTCGCGGACAAAAAATTGATCCGTGCGCCGCTCGACCGGAGGCACGAAGCCGTTGCTGCCGGCGGAGGCGATGATGTCGTCTTGATCGATGCCGTCGCCGCTGATGCCAATCGCGCCGACCAACTCGCCATTTTTATAGAGCGGGACGCTGCCCGCGAAAATTTGGAGGCCGTTCGCCAGAATCGGGAAGGGCGTACACGGCACATTCGCGGGCAAGAACGGCGGCGCGGCGAGCGTCTGCACAAGGTTGTCACGTGCAATATCGATCTGTAGCCCGTTTCTGAACACGCTCCATTCAGTGATCGGCGGACTGAACGGGCCGGGCGGCGTGTTGTTGATCCCATCCGGGAAGAACGGGCGATGCAGGAAGCCGATGGCGCGATCCGAGAAAGCCATCGCGCCGTTCAACATCACGCTGTCGGCGGCGGCGCGATCCACGTAGTTGCCGAAGCCGGCGGCGCGCAATTGATTGCCCGCATCGTTGCGCGAGAAGAACACAGCGGAGCGTGCTTTCTGCACCGACACGTCGAAGCCGAAGACCGGCGCATCCTGCGTGCGGAAGATGCCGAGGACTTGTCCCTGCACGTCAACCACCGAGACGGAGACGCGCGCGGGACTGCCGAGCGGTTGGCGGATCGCGCCGCGCGTCCGATCAGCTTGCTGCGCGCCCTGCGCCAGAATCCGCGCTACTTCCGCCGCCGTCAACGCATTCGCCGAGCCGCTCATGCTGTTCCTGAACGGAAAGAATCTGAGATCGACCGCGCCTTGCACGCCGCCCAACGTCATCGGCACGAAAGCCGAGGGCTGTGCGCCGCGAACGGGGAAGCCGGCATCGATTGTCCCCGGCAAGCTGGCAAACGGCAACGTCTGTGCGTTCGGCAAATCAGAGTCGGCGATATTGTGGAACGGCAGGCGAATGCCATTGACTAAAATGTTGTCGCCGCGAATCAAATCGGGAGTGTCATAGCCGCGCACAGCGGCGACGGCGATGATCTCTTCAAACGGCTTGTCGAAATCGCGCACGTCGCGATCCACTGTGTAGAGTCCGTCACCCTCAATGCCGACACCGCCCGAAGGCACGCCGTTTTTGTAAATCGGCATCGCGCCCGGATCGCCGGAGAGGCCAAACGGCAGTCCCGGCCTTTTGATGTCCGAACATTCAAGCGAAGAGAACTGCACGCCGAAGAGCGGGCCGCCGGGTTGATTGTCCGTGCCGGGCGGGAAATGTTCTTGAATGATGAAGCTGGCGGTGCGCGGCGTGAAGGCGTTGCCGAACGTGCTGAAAAACGCAGCCGTGCCGGCCTTCGAGATCGCGGCGCGGCGCACGGGATTCAAGAGCGGCGGCAAGTCAGTTCCCTCCAATCCGAAACCATCCGGCGGAACACCCGTGATCGGGTTCGGCGTGACGGAGAAACCGCCGACGCCGCCGGAGAAGCGCGTCCGGGCCGGCGCGCCCGTCATCGAAAAGACGCCGAGGACATTGCCTTCGCGATCCACGACGGCCACCGTCACTTGCCGGTTCAACGCCACTGCCGCCGAGACGGCTTGCGCGATAATCGTTCGCACGTCGTCGGGCGTCAGAATGCCGGCGGTGATCGGATTGGTGTTGGGCGTGGGAGTCGTCGCTGCCGGCGCAGGCGTCGGGATCGAGCCGGCATCGTCCGCCAACCCGCCGCCGATGTGTCCGATGCCGACGCGGACGCGATTGCTTGATATTCCTTTGTAAGTCAGCCGCACCAACACGTCGCCGATGTTCGCCATCTCGTCGTTGAGTTTGACGGTGATGGAGTGCATCCACTCTTGGCCCGGCACTTTGCCGATGTGTTCGACTGTTAATTGATGAACGCGGCGCGCGCCGTCTTCGGCTTCGACACGGATCGCCGAAGGCTCTTCAAACGGATCGATGTTCAAAGCGAAGATTTGAATGCGCGTCTTGCGGTCGCTGACGAACGGCGCGCGCGAGACGAGAGAGAAAGGCTCATGCAGCCGCGTCACCGAATCCACCGCCACGGCGCGGGTCGAGGTGGTTTCGCTGATCAGGATCGGGCGCGTGGCTTGCGCGGTCGAGGTGCGCTCGAAGAAGAGCGCGGCACAGACCGGCAGGGTCAGACTAAGGCACAGGAAGATCAATTTGCGTCTGCGAATGAATCGATTTTTATTGATCATAAGACACGAAGCGAATCGATGAATTTGAGTGGTGCGCTTGCGAGTCGCGCGGGACTGATACCGGAGCGCGCCTAATTTACCACTAATCCTCACCTAGTCAAGCCTATTTTACGGAGACTAGATCGTAATGGATTGATCTGCATCGTTTTTCTGCATAAAACCTCCGGCGTCGTCACTACGATTGCGCGCCACGCGAAGAATTTCATTGCCTGCCGACTTCATTTTGTGTTACAAGGCACACTCTCGCTTCTTGAAAATTCAAAAAACCACTCAGCCGCAGTGGTTCGTAAATGTTTTCATAAAACTTCACCTTCGCATTGCCGCCCGCTCTGTTCGGGCGCACTGTCTAGATAACAGAGGCTATCCATGTTCTCCCAAAAGGTTCAGCTCAAACTGTTCGCCCGCGCCTGCTGCCTGTTCACGTTGTTTGTCCTCTCGCCTCTCGCGCTCGATGCGAAAGAGAGCGCGCGTTTAACCGGCGTCGTCCGCAACCCGGCGAAAGCTCCGGTCGCCGGTGTGACTGTCACCGCCATCAATCAGGTGACGACGCGACGCGCGCGCACGAAGACCAACGGAAGCGGGCAATACTCATTCAACCTAGATGCCGGAGCTTATCGCATTCTCGTCGATGCGCCGGGTATGCTCCGCTTCGATCAAGAGAATGTGATCATCGATGGCAGCTCCGATAGGACTTTTGACATCGAGTTGAAGGCCCAACCGGAAGCGGCCAAAGGCGACGGCGATGGAGTTGCCGCTACTGTCCCCGATCCGACAGCGGGCGAAGAACCGCTCGGCTATGCGGGCGACGACAGCGTCGAATCGCGCCCGCCGACCGAAGCGGGTGTGCGCGAGCAGCGTGATCGCTGGCGCATCAGCTTTCCCGAATATGATCGCTACGGCGAAAACACCGCTCGGGGCCGTGACATTCCGTTTCGCACCGCCAGTTGGTACAACCCTTACGATCAGAACATTCTCAAAGGCGACTACCCTATCTTTGGCAACAAAGTCTTCATGATCTTGTCCGGCGTCAGCACGACGACCGTGCAGCAGTTCCGCAACCCGATTCCGTCAAACGTCAACAGCGCGCGGCCCGGCAACGGTGAGTTTTTCGGCAAGCCGGAAATCTTCGCGGCCCAGCAGTTTTTGCAATTCACGTTCGAGATGTTCCACGGCGACACGACCTTTCGCCCGCGCAATTGGGCGATCAAGATTTCGCCGACCTTCAGCCTGCCCAATTATGTTGACGCGCGCGAGAACGGCATCATCAACGTCGATCCGCGGCGCGGAACCAATCGCACCGACACGCACTTCTCGCTCGAAGAAGCCTTCGCCGAAGTGAAGTTCGAGGATACCAACGCCAACTTCGACTTCATCTCCGTGCGCGCTGGCATTCAGCCGTTCGTCTCGGATTTTCGCGGCTTCATCTACACCGACAGCAATCTCGGCGCGCGCGTCTTCGGCGGCTTCGACAATAACCGCTATCAATTCAACCTCGCTTATTTCTCGCAACTCGAAAAGGATACCAACAGCGGCTTGAACCGCTTCGACCGCCGCCAGCAAAATGTTTATATCGCGAACATCTTCCGGCAGGATTTCATTGAGAGAGGCTTTACCGGGCAATTCAGTTTCCTCTTCAACGACGACCGGCGCGGCGTCGAATTCGACCGCAACGGCTTTCAGGTGCGCCCGGCTTTGATCGGAGATAACCGCGAACACTCGATCAAGGTTGGCTATCTCGGCTTCAACACCGACGGCCACATCGGGCGTTTGAACTTGACCGGCTCGTACTATCTCGCGCTGGGCCGCGATAGCCTCAACCCGATTGCCGGGCGCGGCACACATGTCCGCGCGCAGATGACGGCGGTTGAAGCCTCTGTTGACAGAGATTATCTCCGCCCGCGCCTGTCGTTCTTCTGGGCTTCGGGCGACAAGGACCCGACCGACGGCGTGGCGACCGGCTTCGACGCGATCTTGGACGATCCGAATTTCGTCGGCGGGCAATTCTCCTTCTGGAACCGCAGCGGTATCCCGCTCACGCAAACCGCCGTCGGACTGGTCCAGCCGTTCAGTGTGCTGCCGTCCTTACGCAGCAGCAAGATTCAAGGCCAAGCCAACTTTGTCAATCCCGGCATTTTCATTTACAACGCCGGCCTCGACATCGAAGTAACGCAACGCATCAAGACGATCTTCAACGTCAACTACCTGCGCTTCCATCGCACGGAGTCGTTAGAGTATCTGCTGTTTCAGAACCGCATCCGCAAAGAGATCGGCTACGATCTGAGCATGGGCATCGTCTATCGTCCGCTCTTGATCAATAACGTTCAGTTCACTTTCGGCGCATCGACGCTGCTGACCGGCAGGGGCTTCCGCGACATCTTCACGGATGCTAATCGCAACTGTCCTATCGAGGTGCGCGAGTTCTGCAATCCCGATGACACGATCATCAACCCGCGCAAGCCGCTCTATAACTTCTTCGCGCAGTTGAAATTGATTTTCTAATGCGCGCGTCGAGTCAGGCTGTGGAACAGTCCGCAATGCAAGCGGCAGACTCTTTGAACGTAATTTTCAATTCAGTGATATTGAACTTATAGGGAGACATTTCATGCGTCAGTTCGGCACTGTAGATCGGCTCAAACTGATGATCACTTTCGGCGTCTTCGCCGCCATCGCGCTGGTGTTCTTCAGCGACGCGAAGTCCTCGGCGGAGAGCGACCGGCGCGCGCCGGCCAAGCCTGCGGCCACAGCTAACACCGCGCCGGCGGCGGCGCAAGAAACTCAGGCCGCGCCGCAACAGACGCCGGCCCCCGCAGCAGCACCCGCCGCGCAGGCCACGCCCGCCGCCAAACAGCCCGATGGTTGTGTGCAATGCCACAGTCAGATCGAGGCGATGCACATCACTCCCGACGGCAAGTTGCAGAAGGACGGGACGGACGGGCAGGGACTATCTTGCACTTATTGTCACGGCGGCAATCCGGCGGCGCGACCGGCCAATGATTCCCCGGCAGAGCAGGAGCGGGCGAAAAAGGAAGCGCACGTGCGCGCGCGTTTCCCCGACGATTGGGAGATTCAAGGCAAGCCTTCGACCGCTAACCCGGAGCGTTCCAACACGCTGTTGGCGAGAGAGAGTTGGGAGTACGTCCGCTTCGTTAATCCCGGCGATTTCCGCGTCAGCGAGAAGACCTGTGCCGAGTGTCACGCGCCGGAAGTCGAATCCAACGAGTCCAGCATGATGCGGCACGGCGCGATGTTGTGGGGCGCGGCGTTCTACAACAACGGCGGCTTCCCCATCAAGGATGCACGCTTCGGCGAGGCTTATGCCGACGAGACCGGCGCGCCCGTCCGCCTGATCCAGATTCCACAGCCGACGAAAGAAATGCAGATGACGAAGGGCGTGCTGCCTTTCCTCGATCCGCTGCCGCGCTGGCAAATCGCGCAGCCCGGCAATGTCTTGCGCGTCTTCGAGCGCGGCGGCAGACGGCGTTTGGAGGTCGGACTGGCCGACCGTGAAGAAGAACCCGGCAAGCCCGACAAGGGACTCAGCCCGCGCGGGTTGGGGACCAACAATCGCACCGATCCGGTTTATCTCGGCATTCAAAAAACGCGCCTGCTCGACCCGACGTTGAACCACTTGGGGACCAATGATTTTCCCGGCGATTTCCGCTCGTCCGGCTGCACGGCCTGTCACGTCATTTACGCCAACGACCGTAGCCCCATCAACTCCGGCTCGTACCACAAATACGGCAACATGGGCGAGAGCCAGACGGCGGACACGACCATTCCGAAGAACGAGCCGGGACATCCGATCAAACATCAATTCACCAACCGCATCCCGTCCTCACAATGTATGGTCTGCCACATGCACCCCGGCACGAACATGGTGGCGACTTACATGGGCGTGATGTGGTGGGACAACGAGACTGACGGCGACGAGATGTATCCGAAAGAGCAGCGCGATCCGTCGCAGGACGAAGAGCAGCATTTTCAGAACCTCAACCCCGAAGGCGCGTCGATGCGCGGCAACTGGATCAGGCGCAAACTCGAAGACCGCATCTCGCCCGACGATTTCATCGTCAAAACGGGTGCGCCGGACAACGAGTTCAACAGCAAGCTGGAGCGGACGCACCTTGAAGACTTTCACGGTCACGGCTGGCTCTACCGCGCCGTCTTCAAAAAAGACCGCAAGGGTCATTTCCTCGATGGCGAAGGCAACCGGATCGAGGGCGCAATCGGCCCTGACAAACTGAAGCAGGCCGTCGATTTCAAAGACGACGACAGCTACAAGCTCGCCGACAACTACGCAGGCAAAGGCATTCCCGTCCACCTCAAAGACATCCATCTTGAGAAAGGAATGCACTGCGCCGACTGCCACTTCCGCCAAGACGCGCACGGCAACGGCATTCTCTACAATGAACCGCGCGCCGCTATTGAGATCGGCTGCGCCGATTGCCACGGCACGATCAACAACCGCGCCACGCTTCTCACCTCCGGCCCCGCCGCCGGCATGTCTGCCGAAGGCGGCAAGTTCGTCATGAATGAGAAGGGGCGCAACCTCGCGCAACGCGGGCGCACCGGCATTCTGGCCGAGACGGAGACCGGCGCAAAAGTCCCCGTCCTGCAAAAAGGCCCGCTCAAAAAGAAAGATCCCGCGACCGGCCAAGATGTGCAGATCACGCGCGACGAGATCATCCAAAACTCTCTCGTCGAGCCGGGCAAGTGGTGGCGCGTCAAGCAGACTCTCGACACCGTGACGCCCGGCCACAAGGACTACAATGAGTTATCGCGCTACGCCAAGACGATCCGCAAGGACAACCAGACGTGGGGCGATGTGCCAACGGACGAAAAAGAACTCGCGCACGCCGACAGCCAGATGACCTGTTTTTCCTGCCACTCTTCGTG
>JALZKK010000391.1 GCA_030859285.1 Acidobacteriota bacterium
CTCGCGCAAAGCGGCGGCGGCACGCCAGATCAGATTCATCTCATCGACGGGAATGCCGGCCACGTCGCAAGCCAATGCAAACTGTCCGTCCGGCAAAACTGTAAACGTCAGGCGGTCGTGCAGTGAAACTGTTTGAAAAACAGTCTGGATTTCGTGATAGCCGTCCGCGCGGCGGCCCAGCACGCGCAGCGAGAGGTTGATCTTGGCGAAGGACGGAAGCGTGAGAATTTGTGCGGACAAGGAAAAGCGGCTGACCTCTCTTTCCGAACGGTGAGCGCCAGCCGCTTTGTTCTCTGTTGATGTCGAAAGCGTCAGCGCGTGATGAATACTTGCGTGAAATAAATGCGCCCGTCGGCGGTCTCGGCGACGCCGATGGCCGTGTGCGTAAAAGCCGAACGTAAGATGTTCTCGCGGTGCTTGACCGAAAGGAGCCAGCATTCTACGGCGAAGCCCGCCGGATCATCGTAGCCCTGATTATAAGCGATGTTCTCGGCCAACGCCCGCCAGCCTGTGATGCCGAAAAGGTGCGCGCGTTCGGCCATGTCGCGCCCGTCCGCTCCGAAATGGCTCAAGCTCTTCATGCGCGCCATCTCTTCAGAGTGCATCCGCGCCACGCGCGTCAATGCCGCGTCCCACACCAACGGTGCGTCGCCGTTCGTCCTCCGCTCGGCGTTGATCAACTCAAACGCGCGCCGTTCGAGGTCAGTCGGTGTGGCGGCGTGCGCTGACTCGGCGGATGGCAGTTCCGCGTTTGCAGAAACGGAATCGATGCGCCGCGCTGAGAACGGGCGGGGGCGCGTCGCTGTCGCGGGCGACGAATTTACGGCGGTAATGAGCCGCGCTGTAGGCCGTGTGCCGGCCTGTCCGTTGGCGACGAAACTGAGAGCAGAGATCGCAACAAGGATGAAAAATGAGGACACGGTTTTCCCGTGTAGATTGAGGGATAGCTTCATCGCGCTTCTTAAAAACTTCCTCTTTGGAATTTATGCTGACAGGAGAGGCTTCGGCGGTCGGACTGAACTACGCGGCACAACAGTCAGACTTGTAGCAGTGTACCGTTCACACAGCATATCGTCAACAAAATCTTTTAACTTTGTTTAACGCGAGTTTTTGCTTAACTTAGCTTTAATGCGGGATGCTTCGGCGGTTTCGGTGGAGAGAGTGAGGGCTTTCCGCCAAGCGTTTTGGGCTTGGTCTGTCTTGCCACGGCTGTGATAAACATCGCCGAGATGTTCATGGATGGTGGCCGAACGGTTGTTGCGCCGGGCGGCCTCGCTGAGATAACGCTCGGCTTCGTCTAATTGTCCGAGTTTGAAATAAACCCAGCCCAGACTGTCGAGGAAAGAAGCATTGGACGGCTCGGCGCGGACGGCGCGCTTGATCATGTCGAGCGCTTCGGGGAGCCGTTCATTGCGCTCGGTCAGAAAATAACCGAGGTTGTTGAGGACTGTCGCGTTGTTCGGATCGGATGCCAGCACTTTGCGGAGCGACTCTTCCGCGCCTTTCGGATCGCCCGCCCGCTCCTGCGCCGACGAGAGCATGATCAGCGATTGCGCCATCAACTGCGGCTGGCCCGGCGGGGTAATTTCGAGCAGCTTGCGCGCTGACTCGACGGCTTCGCTGCCCCGCCCTGCATCGAGCAGGAGTTGGATCAATGAAAGATAAGTGACGTAATCAGATTCGACTCGCCCGTTCAACTGCCCGCGCAACAACGCGGCGGCCTCATCGACGCGGCCCAACTCGGCGAGCGTCGTAGCCTCAAGACGGCGAAAAGTTGGCTCGTTCGGATGCTTCGTGCGCGCTTGTTGAATGGCTTGCAAGGCTTCTTGACGTTTGCCCTGCTCGCGCAAAATTTCGATAGCTTGTTCGTCAGCTGCCGGTTCGTCAGCGCCTAACAGCCGGCGCGTCCGTTCAACCGTCGCGAGCGCATCCTTGTATCGCTCGGCTTGTCTCTGCAAGTCGATGATGCGTCCGAGCGCCCACGCGGCCAACTCTTTGTCGCTGTCGGCGGTCAACAAAGTATTGCCGCCGCCGCTCGCTTTGAGCGTGCTTTCGTATGCAGCGATGGCGTCGTCGAAGCGGAGCGCGTCGCTGTAGATTTCCGCGAGTTGATCGACTAATTGGCGTTGCTCTTTGTCGGTGTTCGCACGGCGGTTAATGCCTGTGCGAAGCGTCGCTGCCGCTTCATCAACGCGACCGGCGCGGGACTGCACGCGCGCCAGTAAACTAATCGCCGGCAAATTCGCCGGGTTCGCCTCGACCATCCGGCGCAACTCCGCAATGGCGCTCTGATCTTCCCCGCCAGCCTCGATGATCTGTGCGAGGGTAGCGAAATAATTCTGACTCTCCGGGTTAATGGCGAGGGCGTGGCGAATGGCGGCGAGCGCTTCGGCGGAGCGGCCTTGGCGCAACAACATTTCGGCCAGCCGCGCCTGCGCCGAGGCGGGAGACAGTTCCCGTCCCTGCGTGATCACTTCGTAGAAGCGCGTATCGACGACGGATGGCGCGGAAGCCCAACGCTTGAAGGAATCGATGGCTGCATCTGTTTTCCCAGTCAATAAATAAAACTCGCCCAAAAGCGCGTGGGCTTCGGCATCGTTGTCATCGAGCCGCACGACTTCTTTCAATTCCGCAATCGCGCTCTCCGCTGCTTTGCGATCAAGGCGGCTTTCATCCAGTCCGGCTTTCAGCGAGAGGACACGCGAGAGCAGACGGTGTGCGCCGAAGTTGTTCGGATCGATCCGCGTAGCGGCGACGGCGAGGCGTTGCGCTTCTTCGAGGTCTTCGAGAAAAAAGAATTGAATCTCGGCCAGAGCGGTCTGCGCTTCGGCCAACGTCGGATCAAGTTCGGCGGCCTGTTTGAACGCCTCTTGCGCGAGGCGCAGACCCTCGCGCGTCAAACCGCCGGAGCCGCGTGCGCTGCTCAGATAACGCTGGCCCTCCAGCAATTTCGCGTAAGCCTTCGCGCGTTGCTCGCGCGAAGAGAGCGGCGTCGGCGTAGCCCGCGGAGGCGCGGGTTTGGCAGAGACTGTTCCGCCCGCCGCCGGTGTCGCAGATGGCGGTGGCTGCGTGGGGGCGGGGCGCGACGGCTCTGTTTGGGCGTGGGAAAACGCCGCGAGCAGAGAGACGAAGAGACAAGCGCCAGCCGTCCACTTGACGTGCGCCGCGAGGCGGGCCACAGAGTTCACGCGGTTGTTCCTTTCGCGGGCGACGTGGAGGAAGAAGGGAGATTGTCTGCCGGAGGGGGCGGCGCTTGCGGCTGCGTGGCTTGCACGACGCGCTGCCATGCGGAGCGGCGCGGAAAGCCATAGAACAGCACGGCGAGCGCGATGATCCCGGCGTTCCGCATGTTCGTCACATCATTGGTCATCGCGCTTAAAATATAACCGAGGACGGAAATCACGCCGCCGATCAGCGCGACCAAGATCGTCGTTTTTTGCAGCGTGGCGAGCAGTTCCGAGACGCCCTTGACGGCGGCGATGTCGCGTAGGCGCATGGCGGCGAATGAAGTCCGCCGCAACGCTACTACACCAAGCCCGAAGAAGAGAATCGTGATCCAGATCACACCGCGGTTGACCGCGCTATTGAGGCTGCCGGGCAGCGTCGGCAAAACGTCTGTGTAAGCCAACACGATCAGTAGCGTGGTCAGAGCGAGCATTCCGACGACCGCCAGCAAGGCGATGCGATAACGACTGTCCAATTCATTGGCGGCAACATTTACCATTTTCACACGCACACTTTTTCAGTTGTCTCCGACCGCGCAACGTCGACGAGCGAATTGTTCGGAGATCGAAAAAAATTCTAACACCCACTTGTGAATCAAGAAAGTTGGCAAAGATAAAAGGCAAAAGCGCGGACAGCTTCTCTGTCTTCACTTTTGCCTTTTGCCTCTTGCCTTTGGCCTTCACCTTACGGCTTGGCGTCGCTTGGTGGAGGCACGGTCGGATTGTTGCCGGTGGCGGGCGGGCCGGGACGCGTCGGCTGCGGCTGCACGCCGTCGTTGGATTTAGGTTGCGCCGGCTCAGTTGTGGCCGCACTGCGCGCGGGCGGAATGCGACGCGAAGAGACCGGCGCGGTCGGCGTCGTCACCGGCAATTGGCCGTTGTTCTGAAGTGCCAAATCGATCAGCGCCGGCCCTTTGTCGCAGTCTTTGTTGATTAACACGCCGTTCTTATCAATGGTCGTGGGCGTGGTGCCGACGATTTGCGTCAGCAAGCGACTGGTCATCGACGGACGCTCCGGCGGCAACCGCTTCAAGGCTTCAGCGTCTGGCTCAGGGACGGGTGCGCCGATCACTTCCAACTGTTCTTTCGCCTTCTCAGCATAATCACCATTCGGGAAGAAGCGGACGATCTCCGTCAAGTGCTTCGCGGCTTCATCCGGCTCTTCTTCGGCGATGTAAGTCACGGCTAAGTCGTAGAGCGCCGCATCCCGGCGCGAGAAGTGCGGATACTTCTCGATCACTTCTCGATAACGCGACTGCGCGCCCTTCGGGTTCGAGGCGACGCCGCGTTGCCAGCGGTCGAGATAAAAGTTACCGACTTGGAAAGAGTGCATTGCGAGCAACTCTTGCACTTCGCGCAAGCGCACTTCAAAGTCAGGCCGGAGGGACGTGTCCGGGAACTGTTGTAAAGCAGCCTTGATGCGCTGCTCGGCCTTGCGTGCCGGCGTCGTGTCGCGATCCGACAAGCCCATCTTTCGCATCTCGGATTCGGCGACCTTGAGCATCGCTTCATCCGCCAATGGATCAGTCGGGAAAAACGTCAGCCACTCTTGATAGGCCGCCGCCGCTTGAATCAAGGCGCTCGTCGTTCCTTCCAGATAGAAAGTATCCGCGATGGCGAGTTTGGCGTGCGGCAAATACGGCGAATCGGGATAGGTGGAGATGATGAGGTTGAACAGGATGCGCGCACCTTCATAATTCGACTTGCAGGCTTGGCGCGAGGCTTCGGCGAACAACGCGCGGTCGCGTCCCGGCCCGACATTGCTGATCAACTCGTCGAACTCGTCGTCCCCGCCGCGCCCCAACAGTCTGCCGAAGAACCCGGTCTTCTTTTTCTTCACCGGCGTTCCTACCGCAGCCGTGCGCCGCTCGCCCGCCGTCGCCAGCAGAGCCGTATCGATGCGCCCGTTAAGATCAACAGCCGCGCTCTCAAGTTTATCGATGTCGCTCGCTTCAAACTTCTCTGCGCGATCCGCCTTGCCGCGCAGGTCGAGTACTTCCGAGAGCAACGAGCCGATCTCTTTCTCCAGCCCGCGCAATCGCGTCGCGGCGTCTTCTGCGGAAGAAGATTTGTTATCTTTCTTCTCTTTATCATCGCCGGTGTTCAAACCGGCGAGCGTGCTGTTAAGCGTGCGCCGCTGGCCTTCGAGTCGTTGGCGCAACACTTCCAAACGCTGCGTGGGCGTTCCCTCGCTCTGCGCGGCGCGCGGCTGCCCTTGCTGCTGCGCCTGCACGCCGAAGACCGCCGCCGACGGCGTTGCCAAAAAGACCGCGCACACAAAGACGGCGATCAAATTGAGATAACGAAAACGCATCAATCTAAACCTCCGAAAAGCAGTGACGAGTGACGAGTGACGAGAAAGAATCTGCCTTATCTCGTCACTCGTCACTTATCACTGCGGTTGAATCGTTGCTTCAAGTAACTCGCGCACGCCTTGTGCGGGGTCGCCTTCGCCGAAGACTGCGGTGCCGGCGACGATGATTTCCGCGCCCGCCGCAGTAATTTCGGCAATGTTCGTGCGGTCGATACCGCCGTCGATCTCAATGCGGGTCGGCAGGCCGCGCTCTTCGATCATGCGGCGCAGGCGGCGCACTTTATCAAGCGATGTCGGGATAAATTTTTGTCCGCCGAAGCCGGGATTGACCGACATCAACAACACGAAATCGGCAAAGGGGAGCGCCTCTTCCAAGGAACTGAGCGGGGTCGCCGGGTTGATAGCGATGCCGGCTTTGGCTCCCTTTTTGCGAATCGCGTCGAGCGTGCGATTCAAATGTGGGTCGATCTCAACGTGGACGGAAACCATACTGGCCCCGGCCTCAACAAATTGTTCTGCGTACCGGCCCGGCTCGGAAATCATTAGATGCGTATCGAGCGGTAGTTGGGTTGCGCGCTTGAGGGATTTTACGACCGGCAGGCCGATGGTCAGATTCGGCACGAAATGCCCGTCCATCACATCGCAATGGATGACGGTCGCGCCGCCACGCTCGACGGCCTTGATGTCCTCGCCGAGCCGTGTGAAATCAGCCGACAAAATCGAAGGGGCAATCTCAACCTTCATAATTTTCTTGACCGTCGCGCCTCGATCCGTGACCTACGCGCTGGCGAACGTTGTGAGCAGCGAGGCGTCGTGTAATTCGTTAAAAAACCTCAGTCGTTATTGCGATTACGGGCCGGCGGCCCGTTCGTGTTCGTGCGTCGGTTCGAGTTGTTGCTGTTTCCGGCGTTCGCCGCCGGGCGGTTGTTGGCGTTTCGGTTACGCGCGTTGTTGGCGTTCTGGCCCGCGCGGTTGTCGTTTGCGGCGTCGGGTTCGCGATTGCTGTTGCGCGTGGCGTTCGCGTTGTGATTGCTGTTTTGATTTCCGGCGTTCGCGTTAGCAGCGTTAGTGTTCCCATCGTTTTGGTTGCGATTCCCGGAAACGTTGATGTTTGGTGCGACGTTTGAATTCAGGTTCGAGTTGGCCGCGATGTTGGAATTTTTATTCGCGTTGGCGTTCTTGTTCGCGTTGCTGTTCTTATTAGTATTCTTGTTGCGGCTCGAACGGTTGTCGTTGGCGTTCTTGTTGTCGTTTGCCGCCGGTTTGTTTTCGTTCTGATTGCCCGCATTTTGATTTTGCGGGGCGTTAGCGTTGGTCGGGCTGACGGAGGTCTCACCCTCTTTCGCTTCTTTTCGACTGACGACGACCGCGACGGTCTGCCCGGCTTTGACCACATCGCCGGGGCGCGGCGTCTGATCCAAGACGGTGTCCGAATCGACGGCATTGCTAAAGCGCGTCGCACGGCGGCGGACGTGCAACTCGGAATTTTCCAGCAAGCTCTCGGCCTCGAAATAGCGCTTGCCGATCACGTCCGGCACTTGCACTTCCGGGCTACGAAGCGAGAGAACGATAGTCCCGAACAGGCCAACGACGAAGGCGATGGCGATGGCAAGGAGAATCCCGATCTTGCTTACTGCCGATAATAACGCCCGCTCTTTGCCAGCCACTTGAATTGATGTGCCTCTCAGAATATCGCGCCGGGAGCAGCGCTGTTTTTCAAAGGCGAAAGTCTAACACCCGCGCGCGCGGCGTCGCAAGCGAGGCTCTTTAGCCACATCCTGCACGTCAGCGTCGGGTGTCAATCTAAATCAACGCACACGACATTGTGACAAGTGATTGAATCACAGAGACACAAAGGAAATGATGAATGATAAATGCGAAATGATGAATGAAACGCAGTTCCGTCGTGATCTTCATCATTCCGCATTCATCATTTCCTTTGTGTCTCTGTGGTGAATCCCCCTGTGCGCTAATCTCGTCGCCATCACTTTCGCTCGAAGGCCGCGATGAAGAAGCCGTCTGCGCCGTCGCGCTGCGGCCATGTGCGCGCCGTGCTGTTGCTGGTTAGGAAGTGGGCGGGCGCGTCGAGTTGGGCCGGCGCGAAGTTCGGATGTGCTTGCAAAAATGCGGCGGCGACCCATTCATTCTCTTCCCGTTCAACAGAGCATGTCGAATAGATGAGCCTGCCGCCCGCACGCACGAGCGGCGCGGACAATTTGAGAATGCGTTGTTGACGTGCGGAGAGTTCGTTGATGTCGGCAGGCGTGAGCCGCCAGCGGATTTCCGGGTTGTGGCGGAGCGTGCCGGTCCCCGTGCAGGGCGCATCGACGAGAACGCGATCAAACGAGGCGGCGGGAAACGGCAGTGCTGTTTCAGCGTCGAAAGCGACGGCGCAGATATTTTTCAAATCTTGCTGACCCGCCGTTTCAAGCACGACGCGCAAGCGATGATCGTAGAGATCGCCGGCGATGACGCGCGCCGCTGCGCCGGCCAGTCCCGCGACATGCGTGGCCTTGCTGCCCGGCGCAGCGCACACGTCCAGCACGCGCTCGCCGGCACGCGCGCCCAACACGTGCGCGACCAACTGCGAAGCCTCGTCCTGTGTGTAGATGATTCCTTCGCGCGACAACTCGCGCACAGCCGCGCCGCCCGCGCCCACAACGCGCCAAGCCGCCGGCGCGACTTCAGATGGCTGCACTTCGACGCCCGCCGCGCGCAATTGCTCGATCACTTCCGCGACCGGCTGCTTCCACTCGTTGACGCGAAATGCGACGGGCGGCGTTTGATTATTCGCGCGCGCGAACGCGGCGGCTTCGTCGCTCCCGAACGCCTCGATCCATCTCTCAATGAGCCAGCGCGGGTGCGAAGTCTCAATCGCCAGCCGCTCAACTTCATCACGCGCCAGCGACGCCGGATCGAAATCCGGTTCGCGCGTCGCCCGGCGCAACACGGCATTGATAAACTTCGCAGCCCCGCCCAACTTTTCCGCGTGCGCGAGATTCACCGACTCGTTCACCGCCGCCGACGCCGGCACGCGCGTCAGGAACCGAAGCTGATACAAACCCAGACGCAACGCTCGTCGCACCGGCGCATTGATCTGTTCCGCCTTGCGTCCCGCGTAATGCTCGATCAATTTGTCGAGCCATAACTGGCGGCGCAACACTCCGAGCGTTAATTCGTAACACAGCGCGCGATCATCCGCGCGCAACTCCTCCGCCACATGCGCGAGCAAGACGGCAGCAAACGCGCCGTCCTCTTCCACCCGCCGCAAGACGTTGAACGCCGCGCGTCGCGCCGGTGTCACCATCGCTGCCGGCGTTTTAGCCTTTTGAGACCGAGGGTCTATCGCTCTGCCTTTCTTGATCACGCGCACTTTCATCTCAGCTCATCGAATCATCTCCTGCTCACCCTAACCGCTCGCCAACTTGCACGCGCATCCCGTTGAGGAAATCGCGTGCGCTCATCCGTCGCTTGCCTTCAAGCTGTAATTCACACACACGCAACGCACTCTCGCCGCCGCACGCGATCAATAATTCATCGCCATGTGCAGCAAACACCTCACCGTCCGCACCTCGTCGCTCATCCCTCTTCACGATCTGCGCGCGCCACACGACGAGATGTTGCCCGCGAAAAATCGTGTGCGCTGCCGGCCACGGTTGAAAGCCGCGCACGCGCCGTTCGATCTCTGCGGCCCTGAGGGACCAATCGATTAACCCGTCTTCGCGTTTCAGGAGCGGCGCGTGCGTCGCGTCCTCTTCGCGTTGCGGTCGCGGCTCGATCTCGTCAATGCGCGCCAGCGTCTCGCTCAACAACTCCGCGCCTGACTCGGACAAACGCGCGAGCAATTCCGGTGCGGTCTCTGACTCGTCGGTCCGCGTCGCGCGTTGCAAAAGAATCGCGCCAGTGTCCAAGCCCTCGTCGATCAGCATCGTCGTCACGCCCGTCTCCGCTTCGCCGCGCACGATGGCCCAATTGACCGGAGCCGCGCCTCTGTACTTCGGCAACAAAGAGAAATGGACGTTGATGCAACCGCGTCGCGGCGTTCGCAAAAACGTTGACGGCAGGATGCGTCCGTAGGCGACTACGATGGCGGCGTCCGCCTCATGTGAAGCGAACAACTCACGAGCTTCTTCAGTTTTGATCTTCGACGGCTGATGCACCGTCAGCCCGTGCGCGAGCGCGAACTCTTTGACCGGCGGCGCGTGCAGCTTGTTGCCGCGCCCCGCCGGTCGATCCGGCTGCGTCCACACAGCGACGATCTGATGCCCGTCCGCCACACAACGCCTGAGCACCGGCACAGCCGCTTCCGGCGTCCCCATGAAAACTAAACGCATAAAAAGCAGTGACGAGTGACAAGTGATGAGTGACGAGCCAAGACAAGTTTTGATCTTGTCACTTGTCACTGCATTTAGATCGCCGCCCGCTTCTCCTTATTGCTCTCGCCCGCGCGAATTTTGGTTGAGACGACTTTGGCCTGCATGAAAAGGCCGAGATAATCGCGTCCGCCAGCTTTGGAATCGGTGCCGGACATGTTGAAGCCGCCGAAGGGGTGGACGCCGACGAGCGCGCCCGTGCATTTGCGGTTCAGATACAAATTGCCGACGTGAAATTCGTTGCGCGCGCGTTCCAGCTTTTCTTCGTCGTTGGTATAGGCCGCGCCGGTCAAGCCGTATTGTGTGTCGTTGGCGATGCGGAGCGCGTCGGCGAAATCCTGCGCTTTGATGACGGCGAGGACGGGGCCGAAGATTTCCTCTTGCTCGATGGTCTGGCCGGGTTTCACATCGGCGATCACAGTCGGCTCAATGAAGAAGCCCTGCTCGCCGTCCGCGCCGCCGCCTGCGACGACGCGCCCGCCTTCGGCTTTGGCTTTCTCGATGTACTCGTTGATCGTCTTGAACGCTTTCCCGTTGATCACCGCGCTCATGTTCGTCGCCGGATCATTCGGATCGCCGACTTTTAATTTCTCCGTGCGCTCGACGATCTTTTCAATCATTGGTTCGTACACATCCGCATGAATAATTGCGCGCGAGCAGGCCGAACATTTCTGTCCTTGAAATCCGAACGCCGATTGCACCACACCCGTAGCGGCATCATCAAGATCAGTATCGCTGTCAACAATGATCGCATCTTTGCCGCCCATCTCGGCGACGACGCGCTTGATCCAGATTTGTCCTTCCTGCGTCTTGGCGGCGCGCTCGTTGATGCGAAGCCCGATCTCTTTCGAGCCGGTGAACGCGACATAACGTGTGCGCGGATGATCCACGATCACATCCCCGACTTCCGCGCCCGATCCCGTCATAAAATTTACGACGCCCGCCGGCATTCCGGCCTCTTCCAAAATCTCGAAGAACTTGTAAGCGATAGCCGGCGCGTCCGACGAAGGCTTCAACACAACCGTGTTGCCGGTCACGACCGAAGCAACGGTCATTCCCGCCATGATCGCCAATGGAAAATTCCACGGCGGGATCACGACGCCGACGCCGAGCGCGATGTACGCCAACTGATTCTCCTCGCCTTCGATGTTCGTCAGCGGTTGCCCGCCCGCATAACGCAGCATCTCGCGCGCGTAGAACTCGCAAAAATCAATCGCCTCCGCCGTGTCGCCGTCGGCCTCGGCCCAACTCTTCGCGACTTCATGGATCATCCATGCTGACATCTCATGCTTACGCTCGCGCAAAATGCCCGCCACGCGCATCAAGAGCGCGGCGCGCTCGCCTGCCGGCACACGGCTCCAGGACTTGAACGTGTCGTCAGCCATCTCGACCGCGCGCCGCGCTAATTCCTCCGTCGCCTTCTGAAAACGGCCTACGACCTGAGTTTTATTTGCCGGATTCACACTCTCAAACGTCCGCCCCGTCTTGATCCGCTCGCCGCCGATCACCAACGGATACTCGCCTCCCAACTCGCCTCGCACTTTCTCAAGCGCCGCGCCCATCGCTCGCGCGTTCTCTTCCTTGCTGAAATCGGTGAATGCTTCGTTACGAAATTCAGTGTGCATACTCGCTCCTCGCATGTCCCGTTAGGGACATTTGACAATAGCCCAGCGATTCATCGCTGGGGATGGAATCCAAAAGTCTTAACTAGTCCTGTAGGGACGGTTGAACAGATTCAACCGTCCCTACAGGACTCAATCTCGTTTACCCAAACGCCCCGGCGATAAATCGCTGGGCTATTCTCAACTGCCCCTGCCGGGGCAAAGCCCTGCTATCACCTAACCGACAGGTTTTACTGCATGTGAATGATGGCCGAGATGCTATCACAAATTACAGCCAAACGCGGTCGCTGCTGCAAAGCTAACGACCGCGTCGGATGTCACTATTTAGCGTGCCGTCTTAAACCCACTTCCCGGCTTTCGCCAGCTTCCGCATCTTGCGCTTGACCATCTCGCGCTTGAGGACGGTTGTGTGGTTGATGAACAAGATGCCGTCGCAGTGATCCGTCTCGTGCAACATGCAGCGCGCGGTCAAGTCCATGCCGTCGATCTCAAACGTCTCGCCGTTGGTGTCCTGCGCTTGCACGACGGCGCGCAAACTGCGCGTGACAGGGAAAGAAACACCGGGGAATGAGAGACAGCCTTCGTCGCCGCGTTGTTCGCCTTCGTCGCTGAGGATCACCGGATTGATGAGCGCGACGCGTTGCGCCGGGTCTTGCCCGCCCGAACAATCCATCACGAACAGACGTTGCGAAACATTCACCTGCGGCGCGGCAAGGCCGACCCCACGCGCTTCATACATCGTCTCGAACATATCGGCGACGAGTTTTTTCAGCCGGTCGTCAAACTCCGTCACCAACTCGCCCGGAGTTTCCAGCACGTCGTTCGGGTATTTAACAATTTCGAGTACAGCCATTCTGATCGATCCTGAATTTTGCAGAACTGCGCGCGGCCTCACAAAGTCGCGCTAGACAACAGCAAGTTTATGTCAAGCCACCCGCCCGCGCCAATTGTCCGCACGCCTGTCGCGCAATTCAGTAAGCGCGCAACTGCTCGCGGTAGCCGTCGAAGTTGCGCCGCATCTCTGTGAGACTATCGCCGCCGAATTTTTCGCGCATCGCTCCGGCGAGGACGAGCGCAACCATTGCTTCGCCGATGACGCCTGCCGCCGGGACTGCCGTGATGTCGGAACGCTCGAAGGCTGCCGACTCTTCCTCTTTCGTGTCGATGTCAACTGAACGCAAAGCGCGGCGCAAGGTTGAGATCGGTTTGAGGTGGCCGCGCACGCGCAACTCTTCGCCATTGGTGATACCGCCTTCGAGTCCGCCCGCGCGATTTGTGGGACGCTTGAACTCGCGCGCTTCATTGTCATAAGCGATCTCGTCATGCACTTGCGAGCCGGGCAGCGCGCTGGCCTCGAAGCCTGCGCCGATGGCGACCGCTTTGACTGCCGGGATCGACATCACCGCTTGGGCAAGCTGCCCGTCCAATTTTTCGTTCCAAGAAGTGTGCGAACCGAGGCCGGGGACCAATCCTCGCGCGACAACTTCAAAGATGCCGCCGAGCGTGTCGCCGGCGCGCTTCGTCTCGTCGATCAGCGAGACCATCCGCGCTTGAGCTGCCGCGTCGGCGCAACGCAACGGCGCATCGTCGGGAATAGCAGCGATCTCATCCCACGCCAACTCAAGCGGCTCGTCCGGCACGCCGCCCAACTGAATCACGTGGCTGTGAATCTCGACGCCGAATTCTTGAAGAAGCTGTTTCGCCAATGCACCGCACGCCACGCGCGCCGCCGTCTCGCGCGCCGACGCCCGCTCCAAAATGTCTCGCAGATCACGCGCGCCGTACTTCTGCCCGCCCGCGAGGTCTGCGTGACCGGGACGCGGGCGCTTCACCCGCCGCGACTTCTCCGGCGCAACGTCGCGCGCCTCCGTCGCCATCACTTCAGTCCAGTTAGCCCAATCTTTATTTTCAATCAGCAACGCGACGGGCGATCCCAACGTCTCGCCGTGCCGCACGCCGCTTAAAATTTCCACGCGGTCGCGCTCGATCTTCATCCGCCCGCCACGCCCATAGCCCCACTGCCGCCGCTCCAACTCGCGGTCGATCAATGTAATGTCAACAGAGACGCCCGCCGGCATTCCCTCGACGATGGCGACGAGCGCGCGCCCGTGTGATTCGCCGGATGTGGTGAAGCGGAACATGAGCGCTATTTCAAACCGGAACGCTGCTCTCTCAATCCACGGCCAATTAAACGACCGAACGATTTGCTTAAAAAATACAGGGAGACGCCCGTTAACATGTACATAAAGCAGGAAGAGCCAGAGTACCAAAAATCCGCACTCGAAAGTTCATCTGCCCTTTCTAACAATAGCCTAAAAAGCAGGTACGGCACGCCCATCAAACCGAGAAAAAAGAAGGCCAGAGCAATCAAGCGCACGCCCACCGTTGCATTAGCCGTATAATGTTCCATCTTGCTCCTCGCAAACTGTATTAAAATCTCAAACCATTTTGCCATCAAGCATCGTCCCAGCGAAGATGTCTTCGCGGACTTCAGCGCCCTGTACCAACTCATTCACGACGACCAGATACTCACGGATAGCGTCTTGGATATTTTCTAAAGCCTCTTCCTCTGTCTCGCCTTGCGACCAGCAGCCCGGCAAGCCGGGACAAGAGACGCTGTAGCCTTCATCCGATTTATGTAAGACGACTTTGTAGTGCATGGCTCATCTCCGCAGTGATTATATGCTCTGAGTTTGATGGCGCGACGAATAAATGGAGCGTAAATGTCGCTGGTTTGTTTGACTTCATTGCCCAACATCCTCTGCGTTCCTCCGCGTCCTCTGCGGTTATTTTCTCACGTCATGGTTAGCTCGCGCTCGCGCAGATACTTGATGCGGTCGCGGAGTTCTGCCGCGCGCTCGAATTCCATCGCTTTGGCGGCGGCGCGCATTTCGTGTTCGAGGCGTTCGAGGGTCTGTTTGATCTGAGCGCGCGAGTATTCGTCGAAGGCTCCGAGATCGAGGGGGACTTTGAAGTAGTCGGCCTCGTAGGCGGTGACGAGTGTGGCGTCGATGGATTTGATGATCGTTTGCGGCGTGATGCCGTGTTCCGCATTGTAGTCTTGCTGGAGGAGGCGGCGGCGATTGGTTTCGTCGAGAGCGCGTTTCATCGAATCGGTAATGCGGTCGGCGTAGAGGATCGCTTTGCCGTTCACGTTGCGGGCGGCGCGACCCATGGTCTGAATGAGGGATGATTCGGAGCGCAGGAAACCTTCTTTGTCGGCGTCGAGGATGGCGACGAGCGAGACTTCGGGTAAGTCTAAGCCTTCGCGCAAGAGATTGATGCCAACCAGCACATCAAACTCGCCGCGACGGAGATCGCGCAGGATTTTGATTCGCTCCAGCGTCTCGATGTCCGAGTGCAAGTAGCGGACGCGGACGCCGACTTCGGTGAAATACTCGGTGAGGCTTTCAGACATTTTCTTTGTCAGCGTCGTCACCAACACGCGCTCGTTTTTTTCGGCGCGCACGCGGCATTCTTCCAAGAGATCATCGATCTGGCCTTTGACCGGGCGCACGTCAACTTCCGGATCGGTCAATCCCGTCGGGCGAATGATCTGCTCGACGACTTCCCCGCTCGTCTTCGTCAGTTCATAGGGTCCCGGTGTCGCCGAGACGTAGATTACTTGATTAACGCGCGCTTCAAATTCCGCGAAGTTGAGCGGGCGATTATCCATCGCTGACGGCAGACGAAAGCCATATTCGACGAGCGTCTTTTTGCGCGACTGGTCCCCATTGAACATGCCGCGCACTTGCGGGACAGTCTGGTGCGATTCGTCGATGACGACCATCGTATCGCGCGGCAGATAATCGAGAAGCGTCGGCGGCGGCTCGCCCGGCGCTTTGCCGGTCAGATGGCGCGAATAATTCTCAATGCCGCGACAAAAGCCCATCTCTTTCATCATCTCAAGATCATACATCGTGCGTTGATGCAGGCGCTGGGCTTCGACGAGCTTGCCTTCCTGAATCAGCTTCGGCTCCCACCATTCCAACTCTTCGCGAATCGTTTTAATCGCACGTTTGATCGTTCCTTTCGACATCACATAATGCGTCTTCGGATAAATGGGCAAACGTGATGTGTGCTTGTGCAAGACTTCGCCGAGCAGCGGATCGATGGTTGAGATTGAGTCGATCTCGTCGCCCCACAACTCGATGCGGTAAGCCTGCTCTTGATAACTCGGAAAAATTTCGATCACGTCGCCGCGCACGCGGAAACTGCCGCGATCAAATTCGATGTCGGAGCGTTCATATTGTAACTCGACCAGTTTTTGCAACAGCGCGTCGCGCGTGATGTGCATCCCCGGTTCGACGAAGAGGAGCATGTTGTAATACGCATCGGGATCGCCCAAGCCGTAAATGCAAGAGACGCTGGCGACGACGATCACATCGCGCCGCTCGAACAGCGCGCGCGTGGCCGACAGGCGCAGGCGGTCGATCTCTTCGTTGACCGTCGCTTCTTTTTCGATGTAGATGTCGGAAGCGGGGACGTAGGCTTCCGGTTGATAGTAATCGTAGTACGAAACAAAATACTCGACGGCGTTGTCGGGAAAGAAGTTTTTGAATTCTTGGTAGAGCTGCGCGGCGAGCGTCTTGTTGTGCGCGATGACGAGCGTCGGTCGTTGCGTGCGGTCGATCACGGTGGCGACGGAAAAAGTTTTCCCGCTACCCGTGATCCCGAGCAGTACTTGATCCTTCGCGCCTTCATCGAGGCCGCGCACCAACGATTCGATGGCCTGCGGTTGATCGCCCTGTGGACGGAATTCGGAACGGAGTTGGAAGTTCATGGTGAATACGTGAATGGTAAATGGTAAATGATGAAAGGACAAAAAGCGTCCCGGCACGCGCCGGCCTCTCACCATTCAGTGTTTACCGCTCACTCTTCACCGCGTTTTGTTGAGTTGATAAATAGCTTCCATCACGGCGGTCTGGACGGGGGGCGGGAGGGTGGCGCGCAACGCGATGCGGCGCAGAGAGACTAGGACATCAGGCTGTCCAACACATAAGCCGAGCAGCTTGACGACGGAGAGCCGCACGGCTTCGTCCTCATGCTTCTCGACAACTTGCAAGAGCGGCGCAAACTCGCCGGCCTTCGCCATTAGAAATAATAACGAGAAAGCGGCGAATGATTTGTCGCCATCGTGTCGGAGATCGGAGAGCGCGCCGGCAGCGAGGCCAGAAGCCGAGATGCTCTGGCTGATCCGGCGCCGGCGCGGCGTGTCGGCTTCCCGCATCGCGCGAGAGAAAGATTCGGCAGGATCATTCCCGAATCTGTAGAGCGCGCGGGCAGTAGCGTTTCGCGCCTCTGCCTGCTCGTCGTCAAAGCCAGCGCAGAGTTCTGCGAACGAATCAGCCGCGCCGTTGGCTCGCACGGTTGCTCCGTCTGTGTGAGCGGCATTAGTCCCATTAGACTTGTGACCGTCGCGCGGCGGCTGAATCATCGCTGCGGATGGAGCGAGTCTTACAGGGGCGTTTTCCAGCGGCGGGCGCACCAGAGTCAAACGCTCGGCAGGCACGGGCGGCGCAGGCCGCTCGTCGTTTTTGTTGCCGTTGACGGGTGCGCGCGAAAACGCGACGGCGGGTGTCTCTTCCGCCGGCGCGATGCTCCTGCCGGCGACGGGAACTCTCACAGCCTCGACGGGCATTGAGACAGTATCGGGCGTCTTGGCGGGGGAAGAAACCGGCGTGTGTGGAGTCGGCGGAGCGAAGGGCGCGCGCATTTGTTGGCCGCGCCGCCGCATGAAGATCATTAGCCCGACAACGATTAAAGCCAATATGCCGACGAGCAACGGCCAGAAACGATTCATCGTAGAACGCGCCGGCGGTAAGGCGTTGGCGGCGACTGGCGGATTCGTCGCGCCGGCTGAAGGCTGCGCGAGGGGCTGTGGCGGGAGCGACGCTTGCGGCAGCGGCGCAGCAGCGGGGGCCGCCTCAGCAGTTGCCGGCGGCGCGAGCGGCTCATTCGCGATTCCCGCAGATACTGGCCCACCGAGTGGCGGAGCGGTTTCACGTTTGAGGATAGGAGCGCTGTCTCGCCGTGTGGGAGTCGCACCTTCATTCTCGAACCGCGTTTCTTGCCTGTCGGACGGAAGATTTGTGCCGGCGGCGCGCGGCGGACCGGATGAGGCGGGCGCGCTATTGGTCCCCTGTGAGTTTGTTGCCGGCGCATCGAACACTACCGCCAAATTCTTGCCCTGCTGCGCGACGCGCGCCGTCGCGCCGGGCTGCAACTTGAAAGAAAGCACGACATCCTGTCCGCGCTTTTGCACTTGCGCGTCCTCGAAGCCGCGCCCGCTCGCAGCCGCGTTCCCAATTGCCTCGGCATCCGCTTTTGGGAGAACCACGTAAAACCGTTCGCCGCTCCGGTACGACAAATAATCTTTGATCGCTCCGCCCTCAGCCGTGATCGACACTTGCGAGCCGCTTTTCGTCTCCACGCTCTTCCGCGTTCTGATCCGCCGGGCGCGGGGCTGCGGCGATGGCGGCGCGGCTTGATTGGCATTCGGCGCGGCGGGCTGCGTGGCCTCCTGCGCCACGGCGAGACGCGCCGCGCCGCACATCAGGCACAAGTAAGCGAGAACGAGCGGGCGCGCGTGGCGGAGTCGCAGAGCTTGAAGGAGGGACATCAAGTGACGCATTTTTTACAACCTCGGAAGGACTGACTAAGAGCGCGACAAGGCACAAGCATTATGCAACAGCCGCAGAACGATTGTCATCAAGTTCCTTGAACAATCAGCGAAGCCAGACGGAGGGAGACAGTAATATAGGAGGCAGGCGGCAGGAGCAGGAGGCACTACAGGAAGTAGTGATCCGTCGTGGTAAGTTTTTACTGCTTCCTGCCTCCTGCTCTTGCCTCCTGTATTTAACGTTCGTCGTTGAATTTGTAACCGATGCCCCACACGGTCAAAACCATTTGCGGGTTCTCCGGGTTCTCCTCAATCTTGGAGCGCAGGCGGTTGATGTGCGAATCGATGGTGCGGTCGTAGCCTTCGTAAGAGTAGTCCCAGATTTTTTCCAGCAGGTATTTGCGCGGAAAGACGCGGCCCGGATTCGTGGCGAAGAGCCGCAGCAACTCGAACTCCTTCGGCGTTAATTCGACCAGTCGCTCGCCGACCGTCACCTCACGCTTGGCCGGATCGATGCGGAGCTTGCCGCGCGTGATCGGCGCGTCCTCATTCCCGCTTTCGCTGCGCGAGGCGGCGCGCACGCGCCGCAGTACGCTCTTGATCCGCGCTTCCAGTTCGCGCAAGCTGAAAGGCTTCGTGATGTAATCGTCCGCGCCCATTTCGAGGCCGAGAACTTTATCGACTACGTCGTCCTTCGCCGTCAGCATCAGGATCGGAATGTAAGCAGCCTTCTCACGCAACTCACGGCAGACCGCCAAGCCGTCCATCTTCGGGAGCATCAGATCAAGCACGACGGCGTCGGGTCGCTCATTGAGCGCCGCCTGCACGCCCGCCACGCCGTCCTCGGCGGTCGTGACGCTGTAGCCCGCGCGTGAAAAATACTCTTGAATCGCGGTCGAGATGTTCTCGTCATCTTCGATCACGAGCAAAGCGATCTTGCGGTCGCCTGCGGTCAGATCATCATCGTCTGCTATCTGCATCGGAGATTTGCTGCTCATTGAGGTCTTAAGGTTGTGGGCGAAATGACAAGCCGGTGTCTAAACTGCCTGCACCAGTCAATTGATGACACCGCCGAACAGCGTGGAATATAACAGCACCAGCGCATTCAACTCAAGCCCCCTGTTTTGCGTCGCAGGGTCTGAGGCAATTGGCGGAAGCAGCAAGCGCCAGCGCGCA
The DNA here is from genome assembly GCA_030859285.1 of Acidobacteriota bacterium. Classification (GTDB taxonomy): domain Bacteria; phylum Acidobacteriota; class Blastocatellia; order Pyrinomonadales; family Pyrinomonadaceae; genus JACCRA01. The sequence continues at coordinate 19,332 of JALZKK010000391.1, forward strand.
TGTCACTGAGTCGAACATACCAACACCCTCGCTGACGCTCTCGATTTCTGCCTTCAACCCGGTCATGCTTTTTGTCTATCTTGCTTGCTCACGGATGAGTTGGTAGTATTTTTATGTTTCTCTACGCCGTGTTCGCGCCGGACGGGCGAGCGTTTCCGTATAATGCTTTGAACGCTGCTCGCTCACGGAGGATGGCGTGCATGACTCGAAGGAGCCTCAAGCTCAAGAGGACGGGTGTTAAACTGTAGCCACTAATTCAGTCCCGAGTGGTCCTCAACTCAAGTCAGCTTATGAAAGAATGCCCCCACTGCCATCGCTGTTCGTCGGATCGGTTCAACCATTGTCCCGAGGATGGTAGTCCCTTGAATCATTCCATCCCCGGCGAGCCGGTGATCGATAACCGCTATCAGTTAGAAGAGCGGCTCGGCCAAGGCGGGATGGGCATTGTCTTCAAAGCGCGGCACGTTTTTCTGAAGACCGCACACGCGCTCAAATTGATCTTGCCTGATCTGGTCGGCAACGATCCGATGCTCACCACGCGCTTCCGGCAAGAAGCGATGGCCGCCGCTGCTATCCGTCACACGAATGTGATCGCCGTCACCGACTTCGGAGTGGCCGGCGGAACAATGCCCTTCCTCGTGATGGAGTACGTCAAGGGGATGTCGCTTCAGGAAATCCTCGCCGCCGAGGGACTCCTTCCGCCGGCGCGCGCACTGGAGATCATGGAAGCGATTGCCGCCGGAGTGGGCGCAGCGCACAAACGCGGTATTGTCCATCGCGATCTGAAACCCCTTAACATCATGTTGCAGGAGGACCTGCCGGTGCGTGAGGCGGTGAAGGTTTTGGACTTCGGCCTTGCCAAGATTAAATCGGGCGAAGTCCTCGGCTCCTTCATCGCGGCGCAGACGACCGGCATGATGGGTTCGCCCTTTTACATGGCCCCGGAACAGTGGTCGGACGAAGAGCCGGACGCCCGCGCCGACATCTACAGTCTCGGTGTAATGCTCTATCAAATGCTCGCGGGCGATGTGCCGTTTCGCGGCGCGTCGATCCCGGCGATCATGAAAAAGCATTTGATGGAGCCGCCGCCCGCGATTCACCTCCCCCACGCGCAATTGCCTTCGGCGGTCGAAGTCGTCGTCTTTCACGCGCTCGAAAAGAATCCCAACGACCGTCCGCCGACAGTCGAAGCCTTCGTCGGCGAGTTACGCCGCGCCATCAACGTCGCCAACGCGCACCGCGCGTCGCCGACTAATCCGAACTATCAAGGACAGACGCTCGTCACCTCTGAGGAACAACTGGCGGGGACGATCAGTTCACAGCCGCATATCGACTCCACCATCTCCGATCAGTTCGCGAGCGATGAGTTACGCGCACACCGCGAGTCTCTCTGGCGCGAGGAAGAAGAGCGCCGCGCCCGTGAAGAAGCGGCGCGGCGACTGCAAGTGGAAGAGGCGGAACGGCGGCGGCAGGAAGAAGCCGCGCGCCTCGCCGCTGAAGCGGAACGTCAGCAGCGCGCAGAAGAAGAGCTGCGGTTAGCCGAAGCGGAGGTGGCCCGCCTCCGCGCCGAAGAAGCAGCACGGCGGCGCGCAAAGGAAGAACGTCTGCGCCGGGAAGAGGAGGTACGCAAGCAGGCTGAAGAAGCAGCCCGCCTCCGCGCTGAGGAAGAGGCTCGCAGACGTGCCGAAGAAGAAGCGCGCTGGCGGGCTGAGGAAGAAGCGCGTCTCCGTGCAGAAGAAGAGCGCCTGCGAAAAGAAGCAGAAGCGCGCCGGCTGGCCGAAGAGGAAGCAGCGCGCCGCGCCGAAGAAGAGAGGCGGCAGGCGGAAGCAGAAGCCGCCCGCCGCGCTGAAGAGGAACGCCAGCGACGCGAAGCGGAAGAGGCCGCACGACGCGCGGAGGAAGCGCGTCTCCGCCGGGAAGAGGAAGAGCGGCTGCGCCGCGCTGAAGAAGAACGGCAAGCTGCGTTGGAAGCGGCGCGCAAACAGGCTGAAGAGGAAGCCCGCCTCCGCGCGGAAGAAGAAGCGCGCGCTGCCGAAGAAGCGCGGCGCAAGCAAGCGGAAGCAGAGGCCGAGCAGCGCAGGCAGGAAGAGGCCGCGCGCCTCGCCGCCGAAGCCGAGCGCAAACGGCGAAAGGAAGAAGCGCGGCGGCAAGCCGAGGCCGAAGCGGCCCGCCTCCGTGCCGAAGAAGAGGCACGCCTCCGCGCAGAGGAAGAGGCTCGTCAACTCGCGGAGGAAGAAGCGCGGCAACGCGCTGAAGTAGAAGCAAAGCAGCGTGCCGAAGAGGAGCGTCGTGCCGCCGAAGAAGCGGCGCGCAAGCAGGCTGAAGAAGCAGCTCGCTTACGTGCTGAGGCTGAGGAGGAAGCGCGGCAACAGGCTGAAGCGGAAGCTCGCCAGCGTGCGGAAGAAGAGCGCAAACAGCAAGAAGAAGAGGAACGCCAGCGACGCGAAGCCGCTGTCCGCGCCGAGGCCGAGCGCAAGCGTCGAGAAGAAGAAAAGCGCAAGCGCGAAGAGGAAGTCCGCAAACAACGCGAAGCGGAAGAAGCGCGGCGCAAGCAAGAAGAGGAAGCGCAGCGCAAGCAAGAAGAAGAACGCCGCCGCCAAGAAGAGGAAGCCGCCGCCGTCGCCGCGCTCGCTCTGGCTGAAGAGCAGCATCGTCAAGAAGAGCAACGCCGCCAAGAAGAGCAGCAGCGTCTCTGGCGCGAAGAGGCGGCAGCGGCGCGCGCGGGGGAGGCAGAGCGTCTCCGCCGGGAAGAAGCAGCACGCCGGGCCGCAGAGGAAGAGCGACAGCAGCGCGAATTGGAAGCCAAGCGCCAGCAGGAGGAAGAAGCCCGGCGGAAGCGCGAAGCAGCGGCGGCGCGTGCGGCACAGAAGGAACAACAGAAGAAGGAAGCGGAGGAACGCCGCCGCGCCGCCGAAGAAGCGCGCCGCCAACAAGCCGCCGAAGAGCAACGGCGACGCGAAGAAGCCGCCGTCAAGCAAGAACGTCAACGCCAAGCCGAAGCGGAACGCCGACGGCAAGAGGAAGAACAGCTTGCCGCCGCCAGCAGCGAAATCAGCGCCCCGCCCGCAGCGCCACAGACTCCCGTGCAGCCCGGCATCGAAGGCGAACCCGGCGTCATCAGCTTTGCGCCGCCCGTCAAGCGCCTCCTCGAAGCGTCACAATCGCAACTCATCGTGCCGGCGGAAGCGGATACGACTCCGGGTGAAACTGCCGGACTGCCGCCGGAGCCGACGCCATTCCAAACTCCCGTCCCCGGCATCGGCGCGCCAGAGCAACGCAAGACCTCCCCGCTCATGTACGCCGGCATCGCCGCCATGGTCGCCGTCCTCCTGTTCGGCGGAATCGGCCTTTACTTCTTCACTTCCTCCGACAGCACGCCGGAGTCCCCACCCGTGATCACGAAAAACGGGGAAGCCGGCGCGAACGAAACACCGCCCGCCGGGCCCGCCGTCCCGAAAAACATGGTTCTGATTCCGGCTGGCAAGTTCGAGATGGGGCGTAACAATGTGGAAGGAGGCAGTCTTAACGAGTACCCGGCGCACACGGTCGAATTAAATTCTTTCTACATAGACAAGACGGAAGTCACGAATGAAGAGTACGGAGTGTTCGTGCACGCGACAAATCATCGTGTGCCGAAGAACGAAGAATCAGATGATCGAGAAGAGCCGTACTGGAAGCCTTGGAAAGATGGCAAGCCGCCTGCCGAGCAGGGACAGTGGCCGGTCAGAAACGTCTCAGTCGCCGATGCCGAAGCATTCGCCAAGTGGCGTTCAGAGCGTGTCGGACGCAAGTGTAGTCTGCCCACCGAGGAGCAATGGGAATACGCAGCGAGAGGCATGAAGTCGGCTAATCTATATCCTTGGGGCCCTCAATGGATCGAGGGCCGCGCCAACATCAACGCTAAATTGCCCGTGCCGGTCAACTCTTTCTCAGAGGGCGCTAACAACGCGGGCGTACTTAACTTGATCGGCAACGTCTGGGAGTGGACATCATCGAAGGCTAAACTCTATGACGATAATGATAAGGCGGAATTTGACAAACAAGATCGGGGGAAAAACGTCAGGCGTGGCGGCTCTTATCTGAGCGTGGCGCGTGGCGATGAGGCGATTACCGCCACGTCCCGAACGTTTTCTCCCGGCACGCTCATCTATCCGACTATCGGATTCCGGCTCCTGTGCGAGGCTCCCTAACACTCGATGGTTCATGCCAACTAATCGCAGCTTTTGGTCATGCTTCTTATACCAATTCAAAGTGACTTGTGCGTAGAATGGGAAGATGAACTATGCCGCAATGATTGCCGAGACCGACGAAGAACTTAAACG
>JALZKK010000237.1 GCA_030859285.1 Acidobacteriota bacterium
TGGGACCAGACGCAACTAAACGCGATTGAGAAAGCGATCCGCGCTGCCGATCTCGGCTTGAACCCGTCGAACGATGGCAAGCTAGTGCGCGTGCCGATCCCGCCCCTCACCGAAGAACGCCGCCGCCAACTTGCCAAGCAAGTCCACGAGATCGCCGAAGATCATCGCACCGCCGTCCGCAGCGTTCGCCGCGACGCCAACGAGCGCCTCAAGAAACTGCTCAAAGACAAAACCATCTCCGAAGACAACGAGCGCGACGGCCTCGATGAAATCCAAAAGCTGACCAACACCTACATCAGCAAGATCGACGAAGCCGCCAAAGCCAAAGAGCAGGAACTGATGAGCGTCTAGCGTGGTTGATAACATTGTTGACATGACGGTTGTGAGCGAAGAAGTGAAGCTCTTTTCCGATGTGGCGCTATCGCGTCGCCTTGAGAGAGCTGAAGCGCGCAGCAACGCGGGATTCATCGAAACCAGAGCCGAACTTTTCCCTGAAAGCGGCGCACGCTGGATCGATGTGGCAGGAGCTTACGCCCTATACGATGGCGCAGCCTCGCCGCTCACGCAGACATTCGGACTCGGACTGTTCGAGGAAGTCACGAGCGCCGAGATGGAGGCGCTCGAAAACTTTTTTCGAGAATGCGGCGCGCCTGTGTTCCATGAAGTCAGCCCGCTCGCCGACCTCGCGTTGCTGGCTCTGCTGAATAAGCGGGGCTATCAGCCGATTGAGCTGACGAGCGTCATGTGCAAACCTATCCGGCGTGAACTTAATCTGGCAGCGGCGCACGACAACAAAATTCAGGTGCGGCTGATCCGCGAAGATGAGCATGAGCTATGGGCGCAGACGGCGGCGCGCGGGTGGAGCGAGTTTGCCGAGTACGCCGATCTGATGTTGGAACTGTCGCGCGTCGGCGTGAAGAACCCGAACATGCTTTCGTTTTTGGCGGAACTCGACGGGCAGCCGATTGCGACGGGCGGGTTGAGCATCAATGACGGAGTGGCGCTCTTAGCCGGGGCCAGTACCGTCCCCGAATCTCGTAAGCAAGGCGCGCAATTGGCGCTGCTCGAAAGCCGCTTGCGCCATGCCGCCGAAAGTGGTTGCGACCTCGCCATGATGGGCGCTCAACCCGGCAGCGCCTCACAACGCAACGCCGAGCGACACGGCTTTCGCATCGCTTACACGCGTATCAAGTGGCGTCTCGCGCGTTGAATGATTAGCACTGGATGACCGCCGCACAGATCGCCTGCTTCGTTGATCAAAAAAAGAAGTGGGCAAAGGAAGAAGAAAAGGGCAAGGGTGAAGTCAATTCAGCCCTTGCCCTTTTTCTATTGTGATACAGCGACGAAGGTAAAATCCTCAATCGCAAATCAAAAATCGCAAAATTACCTCACGGCAGGCCGATGCCGAAGTCGATGCCTGCCGGGAGTCCGAGATTCGCGCCCGCTCCGGCGTTCGGCCCACCGGCTGGACGCTGCGCCATCGCGTTGATGATCGCGTCCACGCCAGCGACGAGCGCAATCGCGTTCAAGCGCGAAGGGTCTGCGCCGTTCGTGCTGGAAACCACGATCATGTCGCCGGGCTTCAACTCTGCGAGCGGCATCGCGGGCAGGCGTTCGAGTAATTCCTGTGCGTCGAAACCGCTGCCCGGCCCACCGCCCATCCGTCGCGGCCCGCCGCCTTGTGCGCCCGGCTCACCACCGCCAGCGGGAGGACGCATCGGCGGTTGGCCTTCGCCCGACGGACGCCGCCTGCCACCACCACCGCCGCCGCCCGTCCCGTCCATCGCTCCGCCATTGCCACCGCCGGCAGCGCGCATCGCCAACATCATCGCGAGTTGCGGCGGCAGACGCCTGAGCGACGTATCGCTGTTGACGACCACCGAAAACGACTGCTTGTCCTGCACGCCGGTCATCTTGATCTCGTTGGTGGCAGGATTCACAGAAACTACTGTACCCAGCACTTGCCGGAATGATCCCGACACGATTTCTTCGGGCGTGAAGCGCGTGCCGTCGGCGTTGCGCTCGCCCAATGCGCGGAGTTGATCGCCGACCTGCAATTCGGCGAACGCGCCCGGCTTCGCATCAGCGAACTTCACGGAATCCGCCGCATAACGACGGTACAACACTTTGTCACCCGCCGCGACGATAATCGGCTTCTGTCCCTCGCGCGTGCGGACGTTGACCGTGATCTCTTTCGTCTCCGGGTTCAAGGCCGCGACCTGCCCGACGATGCCGCGCTGCTGCCACTGCTCGCGATCAGTCTCGTGCTTCTTTGCAATGTCGGCTTTAGTCATCACGATCAGTTGGCGCGCGGGAACAGATTTTTTGTCGTCCGCCACTTTGCCCAACGCCAGCACGCGGTCGCCAATAGCGATCTCGGTCAGAGTGATCTTCGTCGCGCCCGCCAGCGAAGTCGCGCCGGGTTGCGCGCGCATGAAAACGGTTTTGTCGTCGAACATGACAAGGACAGACTCGCCGCCCGTCGTCTTAACCGACAAGCCCTTCAACGCCTGATCGATAGCTGTCACATCCCCAATCACGCGATTCGGCGTGATGCCGGCGTCCGGTTGCTGTGCAGAGGGAGTCGCCGCGCCGGTTGCTTGCCCGGAGACGGCGGCGACGCCAATAGTCGTCAGGCCGCACAAGAAGAGCGCGAAAGTCTGTAGTAACTTCTTCATCATTCTTTCTCTCAGAGGTGTTGCGCCACGGGGAAACAAGATTGTGTTGCTGTTCCGGCGGCGCGTTCGTTGCCAATGCTTCGTGGTTTTTCGGAGGCCACTAAATTAGACGCTCGCCGGCACGGATTGGTTACGTTTCGTCGGAAGTTTTTGAGAGGGGAAATGATTGGCGGGGCGACAGACGAGCCGTCAGACTTTCGCGGGCGGCTTCCAGCCGAGTCGGTAACGCGCCGTCAGCGCGAGTCCGAGGCTGGTCACGACGAGCGCGCCGACGGCCAAGAGCCAGACGTAAGGCAAGGTCAGGATCACAGTCCAGAACGCCACACCGAGCAGCAGGGCGACAGATTCCGAACGATGTTTTTCCGACAAGAGAAGGCGTTGCAGCCAACGCCCCGTCGCTGCGTGAATCGCCACGCGCCCAAATAAATACGCGACCAAGAGCAGCAGCAAAGCCACTGCGAAAACGAAGACGCCGACGACCGGCGGCAGCACGCGCAGCAATGCCGGCACACCGAAGCCCATTACGCCTGCGCCGACAAGGCCGATCACGGCGACGCGCAAACTCGTCAATTGCAAGCGCGCGGCGGCGCGACTGATCGCGCCGGGCGTGGCGGCGGTCAAGGCCAGAGAGATGATGAACCAGAACAAGATCGAGAGAACGCGCAAGCCCAATGCTGCCGGCGTCAAACTCGGCGTCAAGAGCGTCGTAGGCTCGCGCGCCAAACGTCGCAACTCCTCTTCGTAACCGGCGAACATGAACGTCGCGCTCTCCGGTCGGCGGCCCGGCGCGGTTTTGCCGTGATGGTATGCGCCACCCACCACCCACACATCACCACCGATGTACGAGCCTTCGCGTTGAATGATTGAGCCGCCCAACGTCGCCACATCGCCCTCGACGCGCCCCTCAACCACCACATCACCGCCGAACGCGACGACACCGTGCTTCACCGTCCCGCGCACCACGACCGAACGACCCAACCCGAACACGTCGGCAGGACTCTCGCCTTCGATCACTAAGGCGTTGCTTTCAACGGCCCCGCGGCCCAGCGGCGCACTGGTCCCCTCCGCCAGCGACTGTGCGCCGGCAGCGACGAACACCACACACAGCAGCAATCCGCCGAGCGCGAGCGCACGCAGCGCCGCCGCGATGAGTAATAGCATATTCGCAGATGTGAGTTGTAAAGCAGCCGTCACGTCGATCAGACCTTGCCCTCCCGGACTACAGGCGACGGTAATACGTGACGAGGCGGCGGGAAGTTTACGAGTGCGAGAAGTTTCTGCTTACTCGGAAGCGCGCTGGCGGTGATAGTTCAGGATCAAACGAAGGAGGAGGAAGAGAGCGGAAGCGAGGGGCAACCAGATGAGCAATTGCGGCGCTCCCGGTTCGGCAATGAAGCGTCCGCCGAACGCGCGCACGAACAGCGTCAGGCCCGTCAATGTCTCAAAGATGGTGTGCGAGGCCACGTCGAGTGCCGTCGTGATCGCATCCCACACGGCGCGCGCAGGCGCGAACGCCGCGCCGAAATTTGACGCGCCCAAGAGCGCGAAGGCGATGGCCGCCAGCAGAACGCTTAACAACAACGCGCGCCGTTTCTCCGACGGGCGGCGCAAACTGCACATGTCCGTCTGCGCGTGTGCGGTGACGACTTGGATGAAGTTTTTAGGAAGCGCGAACTCACGTTGCGATTGGTCAGAGAAAGCGACATCCAACACACAGAGCAGACGACGCTGATCGGCCACCGCGCTGGCGCAAGCGTGACATGCTACGACGTGCCGCTCAAACTCTTCAACGGCAGCCACGTCTAACTCGCCATCCAAATACGCCGCTGCCGCATCCGCCTGCGAACACGATTGCGGTAGCTCTTCATTGTTTAGCATCTGCTCTGTCATGCTAAGTCCAAAGTCCAATGTCCAAAGTCAGGAGTCAGAATCCAACGCCATAATCTCAAGACGGTTCTTGGACATTGGACTTTGGACTCACACACCTGTGATGCCGCGCTCGATGAGCGGCGAGCGCATGGCTTCGCGGGCGCGGAAGATGCGATTTTTGACCGTGCCGAGTGGCAACCCGGTCACTTCCGCGATCTCGTCGTAGCTGAGATCGTGCGCGTGCCGCAAGATGATTAACTCGCGATAGCTCGGCGGCAAAGCGCGGATCACGTCTTCGATTTCGGCGCGGCGCTCGGCGCGCTCGCTCAACTGTTCGGGCGTGGGCGCGCCGCTCGCGACGGGACGTTCGTTGCCGTTCTCGTCCTTCGCCATCTCTTGCTCGCGCGTCGAGTGGCGGCGCAAGTGATCGATAGCGGTGTTGTGCGCGATGCGATAAATCCACGTCGAGAATTTATATTCAGGACGATAACGCGCCAACGAGCCATAGACTTTGATGAACACCTCCTGCGTCAGATCGAGCGCGGCTTCATAGTCGCCGGTCATCCGGTAAATGTAGGAAGCAATCGGGCGTTGGTAACGGCGCACCAACTCCTCGAACCCGGCCTCACGCCCGGTAATCGCTTGGCTGACCAGATCACAATCCGCGACGCCGGCAAAGCTCTCAACAGTATGGGATAAAGCGCTCATAGTTTTTCGTTTAACGCCGCGAGCGTGGTCTAAGTTTCGAGTTTCGAGTTGAAACCAAAGCCATTATCTTCAACTCGAAACTCGAAACCGTTAGCCAGAGGCTAACGCAGCTAATCCGGCGGGCGCGGCGAACATGTCGAACGTGAGATCAGTCGAGGGCAGCGCGAGCCGCACGTCTTCGGCATCAACGATGTGCGGGGCGACGGAGAGCGTTTCTTCGACGATCTGCGCGGCCTGTTGCGGTTCAATGCCGCGCCCGGCGACTAATAGTTGATCGATGGTCTCGCCCGCTACTGCTGCTGCCGGCGCGCCGTTCTCTTCTCCGGCGTCCGGCGCGGAAGTCGCGCGGTCGCGATAGAACAAGAGAAAGCGGTATAGCTCGTCGGCGCGATCTTCCGGATCACACACAATGCTGCGGACGAGCAACGGTTGAGCGGCGCGGAGCAGCACGGCGGTAAAACCTTCGCTATGCGCGCTGACCAGTAGAGAGTCGGCCTCTGCATTGGCGGCATGGCCTTTCATCAGCCACCATGCTTCGCCCATGTGTCGCGGCAGGATCAGCCCCGCGTGCCAGCCAAGCGCGCTGAAAACGGCTTCGTATTCCGCCAGCACGGAGAGCCGCACGGCGCTCGCCAAATAGCGCGGGCGGCCTTGCGCGTCCGGGCGCAGGCGTCGGCGCGAGACGCGCAACTCATCGACGCCCGCTCCGAAGGCGCGTTCCGTCTTCCAACGCAGCATCTCCTCACGCTCCGAGCCGGACGTGGGACCAGTCTCCATCGTCAAGATCGCGGTGCGCGTCGCCGCTTCGGGCAACGCGATTGACCAGCGATGACGCTTCAACAATCCCGCGCTCGACACCAACTCGCCCAACACGTCGGCCAACTCGCGCACATCCGCCACATTGCTCTCTTCAAAGCCCGGCTGCACCAACCCCTCCGGCAGAGAGACGTAACCCGCCCCCCGGATCGCGAAAGCATCGCGCCGCCGCTCCAAAGACACGACCGCCGCGCTCTCGCCCGTCAGCCCCACGGCTGCCGAAGGGAAACGCGGCTTGATCAGTTTTTGCAGAAAATTCATTTGAGAATTTTTGATTTTTGATTTGCGATTGACTGAATTTTTGATTTGCGATTGAAGGCAGGTCTGCGTCTTCAATCCGGATCAGGGCATCCGAAACTTTCAAATCTCAAATTTGAGATCACAGATTTCAAATCAAAAATCAAAAATCGCAAATCAAAAATTCCCTCACCATTCGCTGTACGCCCTGCCGTCGGAGCCGGGTTCGGTGGCAGCGCTGCGAATATCGGTAATGCCCTGCCCGCC
>JALZKK010000002.1 GCA_030859285.1 Acidobacteriota bacterium
TGCACGGCGGGCCGGGCGGCGGCGTTGATCCCGCTTACCGACGCTTCTTCGATCCGTCCGTGTATCGAATCGTTTTGTTTGACCAACGCGGTTCGGGAAAAAGCACGCCGCACGCGAGTCTGGAAGAGAACACGACTTGGCATTTGGTTGAAGACATCGAAAAGCTGCGCGAGCATTTAGGGATCGAGAGCTGGCTCGTCTTTGGCGGTTCATGGGGCAGCACACTGGCGCTGGCTTACGCGCAGACGCACCCCGAAAAGGTGCGCGCGCTCGTCCTGCGCGGTATCTTCCTCTGCCGCCCACAAGAGATTCAATGGTTCTATCAAGCAGGCGCGAGCGCGATTTACCCGGACGTGTGGGAGCAGTTTCTGGCAGTGATTCCCGAAGCGGAGCGCGGCGACATGTTGAGTGCGTATCACCGCCGGCTGACAAGCGACGATGAGGCGACGCGGATCGAAGCCGCGCGCGCGTGGAGCATTTGGGAGGCCAGCACGTCGAAGCTGTTCCCCGATCCGAACTTGATCGATCACTTCAGCGATCCGCATTTCGCCGTCGCCTTCGCGCGGATCGAATGCCACTATTTCATGAACGACGCCTTCTTCGAGACAGACAATTACCTGATCGAGAACATCGAAAAAATCCGCCACCTCCCGGCGATCATCGTGCAAGGACGCTACGACGTGGTCTGCCCGATGATGAGCGCGTGGGACTTGCATCGCGCATGGCCGGAAGCTGACTTCCAAGTGATCGCCGACGCCGGCCACTCCGCGCTTGAGCCGGGCAACCGCAGCGCGCTCGTCGAGGCGATGGATTATTTCCGTGCAATGAAGTAACTCGGCATAAGTGGCGCAATGATTTTCGAGATCGTTGGCGAAATCACAGACATCGAAACGATTGCCGTTGGCGGCAGGATTCGCGACATCGAGCGTTTACGTAAGGCATGGCTCAGGACGGTGGCGCAAGCTCAAGGGAATTGCTTTGGTTTGCCTTGAAGATGGCACGCAGTCCGATGCCGAACTACATTGGTACGAAGCGCATGGCATCGGCAAGAGAGAAATGAAAATCAAAGAATTGCTGGATTGAATCACATGAAGACAGAAAATGACAGAGCTAAGTTTGCTGTGTGTGTCTCTAATGAAGGATACCCGGCTTCATTAGAGTTACGGAAGATTTACCAGATCGTGCCGGACGAAAAGGCGGCTCAACACAGCATGGTGCGCGTAGTTGATGAATCGGGAGAGGATTATTTGTATCCAGAGCGATTCTTCGTGACCATCGAATTACCGCAAGCTGCGGAAGCCGCCTTCCTTCGTGCAGCGTGATTACACATGCGCCACCGCGAACAAGCTGCTGCCGACAATTTCACGCGCCAATAGGTAGCAAGAAGGAAAGAGACACGGAATATGATGTGAGTCGGACAGTCGTGCGCCGCGCTGGAAACATCCAAGTGAGGGCGCGGGAAAACGGTATTTTGACAGCGCCTTTTGGCCTCGCGTAGTATCGGGAACGAAATATGACCGGACGAGTTTTAGTCTTGAACGCATCCTACGAGCCGATCAACGTTTGCACTGAGCGGCGCGCGGTGGTGATGATCTTCAAAGGCGTCGCGCGTGTCGAGGAGCATAATGGGCATATGCTCCACTCGGCGAAGATTTCCATGCACGCGCCTTCGGTGATCCGTCTGACCGAGTACATTCACATTCCGTTCAAAAATCGCTCGCTGTCGCGCAAAAACATTCTGCTGCGCGATCACTCGGCGTGCCAGTATTGCGGTAAGCAGTTGCCGCCGTCGGAATTGACGCTCGATCACGTGTGGCCGCGCTCGCGCGGGGGCGAATCCACGTGGGATAATCTGGTCGCATGTTGCCGGCGCTGCAATCATCGCAAGGGCAACCGGACGCCGGAAGAAGCCGGGATGCACTTGAAGCGCCGCCCGCGCGGATTCTCCTTGCACGTCAGCCGCCAGATCATGCGTTATCTGGGCCGCGCCGATCAGACTTGGCGTAAGTATCTGTTTTATGAAGCGAACGCGGACGAAGACGCTTGAGTTGGCAGCCGGCTCATTTCGTCACAGGATTAGCAGTAAAGGATAGGAGTTATGAATCAACTATTTTTCGGCATCGCCGGTCTCGGCACGCAAGAGTTAATAATCATTCTCTTGATCGTCTTCGTTCTATTCGGCGCAAGCCGCCTGCCGCAGTTGGCGAAGGCATTGGGCCAGAGCAAGCGCGCTTTCCGGCAAGGCTTAGATGAGGCCGAAGAGGAAGCGCAGCTTGAAGAAACGCGCCGCCGCGAACGACTCCGCGCCGCCGAAGCAAATGTCCGTGAAGAAGAGATCGCCAGCGACAAATTTACGGTCAATAAGCCGCGCTGAACTGTAGAAATTTAGCCAGAGAAAACACAGAGGCCACAGAGAGAGAAGAGATCGCCAATTCGAGATTCCAAATTTCAGATTTGAAATTTCAAATTGGCGATCAATCTTTTCCCTCTGTGGCCTTTGTGTTCGATGACAGGAATTTGAAAGTCTTGCTATTGCCGCACCGTCGGAGGCTCTGCGCCGACCGGCACGACCCACAACTCGATCTGCAACGCGCCTTGAGGGCTGCCGGTTAAAGTGATGATGCGTGACGAATCGATGCCGCGCGTGTTGACGAGGTAGCCGCGCACGCGCGTGGCGCGCTCTTGCGGGGAATTGCCACGCCGGGCGCGACCGCTGCCGTAAATGATGACGTAGCCCTTCGCCTCCGGCTCGTTCTGCAATTGAATGGCGAAATTATCGAGACGGGCTTTTTCGTCATTGCGCGTGATGTCGCCGAGCAGATCGAATTGCTTCGGTCGGATGTTCGCCGGAATTTGCGTCATGCCGCTCGCCGAGCAGATGCGCCCGTAACCGCCGACTTCAAGCGTCGCTTTGATGTCTTGACCGCCGAGGCCCGCCGTATCGACCGTGATCGAAGTGGTCCCTAAACCGCTGACGATGCGGCCTGCTGAGATTGTCCAATCGTGAGAGGGCGTGACGCCCGGCGTGCCGCCGGTCACATCCGCCGTGAAGGTGATGAGATTGCCGGCAGCCGCGACATCCTGAAAATTGATCGAGATGTTCGGACAAAACTCACGGAGCGGCGGGCATTCGTTGATCCTCACCGCCGTCGTCGCAAAAGCCATGCAATCAGGGTCGGGGCTGGTGGCGACATCGACGCGCGCCGTGTAAATGCCGGGCGCGACGCCAGACAAATCCCACACCGGATTAGCTCCGTCGCCGACGATGCGCCCGCCCGACACAATCCACGTGTAGCGCAGCGGATTACCGTCGGGAGATTTCGCGTCGGCCTTGAGCCGCACTTGCGTCGTGGCGAGCGTCGCGTCGCGTGGGCAGAGAGTCAGGGTCTTGACATCCGTCGCTAACGAAACGGTCGGCGGGTTACGCACCGTTTCATTCGTCCGGCGGTTTCGTCCAGATGACTGAGCCTGCGCCGCCGTACATACGACGAGCGCTGCCAACGGAAGAAACAACATGAGCGAAAATTTTCTGATCAGCATATTCAACTCCTGACTTTAGTAAACAGGCAATTGCCGGCAAATTCCGTCGCTTGAAGGGCAACCGCATGAGCTTCGTTGCCTTAAACTGCCTTGCGTCCGATGAACA
>JALZKK010000059.1 GCA_030859285.1 Acidobacteriota bacterium
GGCTGGTACTCAGGCAGAAGTGTGTCCACTTGACGGTGGGCGAGGCAAGGACCGTCGTTTCTCTTATTCATCGGAACATCTATAGTTTAACGCTTTCCCTTTCTTTCTCTCTTGTGCCGCTCAACGATCCGCAGCGGCGTCGCAAAAAAATCGAACTCTTCGCGCAGACGATTTTGCAAGTAACGTTCGTAGGAAAAGTGAATACCACCTCTGCCGCCCGCCGTGAAGACGATGAACGTCGGCGGGCGCACGCCGACTTGTGTGACGTACTGCACGTGCAGGCGCGACTGTCCGCCTTTGACCGGCGCGGGTGCGGTCGGCGCGCGTGGGCTGGCGATGGCGCGCTCGAAAAAGGCGTTGAGTTGCGATGTGGGAATCCGTCGATTGCGCGCGTGATTGGCGCGCACCGCGAGCGAGAGGATGCGGCTCGTGCGCTGACCTGAGAGCGCGGACATCGTGACGACCGGCGCGTAGTCAAGGAACTTCATCTTGTCGCGTAAGTTGCGCTCAAACTCGAACGGCGTTCCCGTCTCTTTGTTTTGAATCAAGTCCCACTTGTTGACGGCGATGATGATCGAGCATCCGGCCTCGACCGCGTAGCCGGCGATGTTGGCGTCCAGCGCCGCGACGCCGTCCGCCGCGTCGATCACGACGACGGCCACATCCGCCCGCTCCAAACTCCGCCGCGCCATCACGACCGACATTTTCTCGGCCATCAACTCCGTCTTGCCCTTGCGACGAATGCCCGCCGTGTCGATCAAACGAAAACGTTGCACGGCTTTTTCATTTCCGTCCGCCTGTGCGCCTGCCTCTTCACCGAGAACATCCGACGGGACTTCCAGCAGCGTGTCCACCGCATCGCGCGTCGTGCCGGCAATCGGCGAGACGATCACGCGCTCTTCGCCGAGCAGTCGATTCAGCAACGACGACTTGCCGACGTTCGGGCGACCGATGATCGCCAAACGAATCTCGCGCGGCACATCTTCTTCCGTCTCACTCTCAACCGCCTCCGCCGGAAAGCGCGCGACCAATTGATCGAGCAGATCGGCCACGCCGTCGCCATGTTCGGCTGACAACGGCACGACCTCCGCGAAACCGAAACGATGAAACTCGCCCGCGTCGGCTTCCAAGCGCGCCGCATCGGTCTTGTTCGCCGCCACCAATACAGGCTTCCCCGTTGCGCGCAACAACCGCGCCAATTCTTCATCGAGCGGCGTGATCCCTGCGCGCGCGTCCACTACCCAGACCAGCGCGGCGGCATCCTCAATTGCGGCTTCGGCTTGCTTCAAGATGTTGGCCGGGATCACCGCGTCGTCATCCGGCACGATGCCGCCCGTGTCCACCACAGAGAAACGGCGACCGAACCACTCCGCCTCGCCGTAGATGCGATCTCTCGTAATGCCCGGCTCATCGCCGACGATTGCTCGGCGTTCGCCGACCAGCCGGTTGAACAACGTGGACTTGCCCACGTTCGGACGCCCGACAATCGTCACCAACGGCAACTGCTTCGCGACAGCTTTCTCTTTCCTCACCTGTTCGCTATTGCTCATGGCGCAATGATGCTGGCGTTGAGTTTCTTTTTCAAGATGCGAGATGGATGGAAAAGATTTAACCGCAAAGAACGCAAAGGGCGCAAAGAAAAACTCTCCGCGTCCTTTGCGTCTTTTTCTCTGCGCCCTTTGCGGTTAAAATCTCCCGGCTCTCGTATCTTTCCTCTCACAGGACTTCGACAAGATGAACTGGCTGCAATCCCTCACACATCTCTGGAAAAGATCGCCCGCCGTTCAGGGGACCAACACTCAACCGGCGCAGCATCTCGCACTCGGCGCGCGCGGCGAGCGTCTGGCCGCCGCCTTTCTCGAACGCGCGGGCTACCGTCTCGTCGCCGCTAACTTCGAGTTACCCGTCGGGCGCAATCTGCGCGGCGCAATTGTCCAAGCCGAGATCGACTTGGTCGCTTACGAAGCCGACACGCTCTGCTTCGTCGAAGTCAAGACGCGCGCTTCCGATTGGTTCGCCGCGCCCGAAGCCAACGTCGATCTCCGCAAACAAAGACAGATCAGCCGTGCCGCCCGCGTCTATCGCCGCACCTTCGGTTTAATCGGCGAGCCATATCGCTACGACGTGGTCAGCGTCATCCTGCCGCCATCCACCGACGAGGGGCCGACGCCTCATCCGCGCGTTGAGTTGTTGAGAAATTTTTGGACGGATGCGAAGTTTCAAAAACGGCGGTGGGAAGATTATGAATCGAGGATGTAGCGCGGCCTCCATCGCCGGAGTAAAAAAACTCTGGCACAGTCGCGCACCACGCGCTGTCAGCCGGGTGTTTACATTCGCGTCTGAGTTGTTCGTCCGAGAGTGCGGATGATGGCGAGTTGTAAGGCGATCATCGACACGCTGCACAGCACGGCGA
>JALZKK010000063.1 GCA_030859285.1 Acidobacteriota bacterium
AGGCGCGTTACTGCCGATGATTGAGCGTGCGTGAAAATCCACCTACTACTGACCTGCGGTTGGCGGGCCGTGGACTTGCCCTGCCCCTACAATCATATTCTGATTCGCGATTTGGTATCAGGAAGCCGCGAGCGTGGCAACGTCGATCTGGTATTTCCTGATCTTGCTGTAGAGGCGCGGGCGGTAGATGCCCAAGAGGTTGGCCGCCGCTTGCTTGTTGCCGCCGGTGCGTTGCAGCGTTTTTTCGATGACGAGTTTTTCGATCTCTTCGAGCGTCATGTTGGGCGGCACGTCCCAGCCCGTCCCTTGCGCCATTTTTTCCGGGGGCGTGCCGTTCTCAAAAGGCAGATCGACCGGCTCGATTTTGTTCGTCTTAGCCAGCAGCACGGCGCGCTCCAACACGTTCTGCAACTCGCGGACGTTGCCCGGCCACGTGTGCGCGAAGAGGCGCTGGTAAGCCGCCTGTGAGATGCCGGTGATGGGGCGTTGATACTTGCGCGCGTACATTTTGAAGAAATGTTCGGCGAGTAGTTGGATGTCCTCGGTGCGCTCGCGCAGGGGCGGAACGTGAATCGTAATCGTCGAGATGCGATAGAAAAGATCGTCGCGCAAAATGCCGTCGCGGATCGCGTCAGCCGGCGGGCGATTGGTCGAAGTGATCAGGCGAAAGTCAACGGCGTAGGTTCTCTCCGAGCCGAGCTTGCGATAGCTGCGCTCTTGCAGGACGCGGAGCAGCTTCGGCTGCAACTCGACGGGCATCTCGGCAATTTCATCAAGCAAGAGCGAGCCGCCGGCAGCGTGTTGGATCAATCCGTCCTTGTCGGCGTGCGCGCCGGTGAACGCGCCCTTCGTGTGGCCGAAGAGTTCCGACTCGATTAATTCTTTCGGCAGCGCGGCGCAATTGACTTTGATGAACGGCTTTTTGACGCGCAGAGAGTTGTAGTGGATCGCGTTCGCGATCAACTCCTTGCCCGTCCCACTCTCGCCGACGATCAGCACGTTGGCGTCACTCTTCGCAACCGATTCGATGGTCTCGTAGATCGTCTGCATCTGCTTTGACGCGCCAATGATGTTGAAATACTCGGTGCGCGTCGAGAGTTGGCGGCGCATCGTCTCGGTCTCGGCCATCAACTCGCGGCGCTCCAGAGCTTTCTCGATCAGCGGTTGCAGCACCTCGTAATCAAAAGGTTTCTCCAAGAACCAGAACGCGCCGGCCTTCGTCGCTTCGATGGCGCGGACGACCGTGCCGTAACCGGTCATGACGATGACTTCGGTCGAAGGCTGCGCGTCCTTGATGTGGCGCAGCACGTCCATGCCGTCCATGTCCGGGAGTTGGAGGTCGCAGATGGCGAGTTGGTGCGCGCCCCTGTCGAACAACTCGATGGCTTCCGCGCCGTTCGCGGCTGTGTCCACCGTAAAGCCATCCTCGCCTAGATTCTGCCTCAGCGAATCGGCCATCAACGGCTCGTCATCGATCACTAAAATGCGTATTTCTTTACGATCCACCTCGTCGGGCCTCCATTAACTACAGTGACAAGTGACGAGTGACGAGCAAGAGGAAGAAAGTCTTCATCTCGTCACTCGTCACTTGTCACTGCTTTTGAGCGGTAAGCGTGCGCGCAACGCTTCAGTGTCGTGGGCGACGCTACCGCCGTGCGCGCGGATCACTTTGCTGGCGAGCGCCATGCGGAGCGCATCGCTGCCGGCGAAAGAGTTGAAAAAGTTTGCGTCTGGATTGTGCCGCAAGCCGCGCCATTCGATGACGGCGAAAGCCTCACTGTTCTCGTCATCTTCACGTCGCAGGAGGACGGGTAATAATTCGTTCTCAGGCGCGTGCGAGCGCGCATTCGCGCTCATTGTCTGCAAAGCCTCCGCGAGTTTTTCAGCGTCAAACTCTCCGTAGCACGCTTCGCCCTCATGGTAAGTCAGCGTTTGGCCTTTGGACATCGCTTCTTTTAACAGCCGTGCGAGATCGACGTGCGGTTGCGTTTGTAAATCGAGCGGGCGGCCATAGCGAACGAGCGTAGTCATGTCGGCGGCGGCACGCTCTAACCCGGCAATGATTTTGGCGATGGTCTCGCGCTCGTCGGCGGGGCGTTCTTGCGTCTCGAAACGCTTGCGTAAGAATGTGGCATAGAGTTTGAGACCGTTGATTTGGTTTTTTAGGTCGTGGACGATCTGCACGGACGCCCGGCCCAGATCAAGCAAGGCCTCAGTGTTTTGTATTTCCGTGCTTAATGGCTTCATTTTGCTCGCGCCACTACCGAATGGGGATAATTCGCGGCTGACCAGAAATCCCGGCTTCGACTCTGCCGCCTGTACGAATTGAACCCAAACAAACTTTCTTTTTGTGTTGCGTTTCGATGCGGCATCATAGCAAAAAAGGTGTGTGTTTGCTAGTGATACGGCAGCGGCAGTTTTATTTTTGAGGCCGGCAGGTGAGATTTCGATTTCTTGCCGAAGGAGTGGGGAGCGATGGAGGAAGCAAATGGGAATGATCCGACTGTACTGGTCGTCGAGGATTTCGAGGATAACCGTTTCATGATGCGGCGACTGTTGGAGATGAGCGGCTATCGCGTAATCGAAGCCGTTAACGGTCAGGAGGCTATCGAGTCGGCGCAGCGCGAACATCCCGATCTAATCTTGATGGATTTGAGCCTCCCGCTGCTCGACGGGCTCTCGGCGACACGCCGCATCCGCGCGCAGCCAAACCTCCGCCAAGTCCCGATCATCGCTGTCTCCGCCCACGACACGACCGATTTTCACGCCGAAGCTCTTGCCGCTGGCTGTAATGAGTACGTCACCAAACCCATTGATTTCGACGAACTGGAAGAATTGCTGAAAAGACTGCTGACTAGATGAAGGAAGCAGGAGGCAGTGAGCGTCAATTATTCGATGCCGGAATAGAAAGTTGACTTGAGCCAATTTCTTCCTGCTCCTACGTCTGCCTTGCCATGCCCCTGCTCTTCAAGTGGCACGCGAGTTGATAATTCATCGTGATGATCGTCGTCGAATTTTTTGTGGCACGAGGGGAGCAGTGTGACTAGCGGCGGCGACCTTTGGGATGTGCGGGACGCGCTGTGCTGGGCGGATAAATTTATTGATGAATTGCTGAGGCAATCGATTGTCAGCTATGCCGCCAGCCTACGTCTGCCGGTGCAATCACAAACGGTGCGCTGGTCCCAACATCCGTTCCGGTCTTGCCGCGCGGATTTGCCACTGTGGGACAGGCAACAATGAAATCGAGCTTAGGGACCAAGAGCGGGATTGATCTCCGCACCAAATTGCTGGTGATGTTGGCGCTCGTGTCTCTACCGTTGCTTGTCCTCAGCCTCTTTCAACTACACAACTACCAACGCGACCTGAAAGAGCAGGCGATAACCATCGCGCGGATCAAGACGGCAGCCGCCGAAGGCGCGCTCGCATCTTGGTTGCAGACCCGACCGCAAGCATTCTCACAAGCCAATGCGGGCGGTCAGCAAGTCGCGGCTGATCTCTACACATGGTTGCGCCAGCACGCTTCGCCGTTGAGCGATGCCGCTATCGTCGTTTACGACGAGCAAGGACGCATCATCCCGAATCCTGCATCGCCGATGCTCGCCATCGCCCCGCAGGATTTTTCATCAACAGTTAGCGAGCAGACGTGGAGCGACGGTGTCAGGCGCATTACGGGCGCGCAACGCGCGGCGGGCAGCGGATGGAGCGTCGTCGTCGGCGTGCCATTGCCGGAGCAGACGCCGACAGGCCGTTCAATGTTGATCCTGACGGCGACATGGGCTTTGACGCTCTTGGCTTCGAGTCTGCTGTCGGTGTGGGCGGTTAAGCGTCTGACAAAGCCGCTTACGCAACTGGCTGTGACGGCCACGACGCTCGGCGCGGGTCATCTGCAAGAGCGCGCGATAATCGAGACCGATGACGAAGTGGGAACGCTGGCCGCCGGCTTCAACGAGATGGCCGCGAGCTTGGAATGCAAGTTCGGCGAGTTACGGGAGCAGGGCGCGTTCATCGAAGAAGTCCTCAACAGCTTGCCGCTCGGCGTCGCGGTGCTGGATGACCATTTGATCATCAGCAAAGCCAACGCCGCCTTCGCGGGCTTCATCGGACGCGAAGGACAGTCTTTGTCAGATCGCGGATTATACGAAGCAGCGGCGGGATTGGCGGTGTTGAGCGATGTGATCGAGGACGTGCGCCGCTCGCGCCGCTCGTTCGTCAACTACGGCTTGCCGCTCGAACTGGCACCGCGTCCGGCGGACGAGCCGAACACGAAGTTTTGGGACGTGATTTTGTGGCCGACCAGCGAGCGCGGCGACGTGATCTTGATCCTCTCGGAAGTCTCGAAGCGTGTCCGCGCCGAACGACTGGCGACGGCTGCCTTCGCCGCCGAAAAAGTGCGGGCTGCTGAGTTGGAGAGCGTCATCAATCAGATGGAAGAAGGCGTGATCATCGTCGATGCGCGCGGGCGTTACCGTGTGAATCCGGCGGCGGCGCGCATCATCGGACGCCCGCCCGGCGAGTTCCGCGACGGCGTGCAGGCTTTGATCGCGGACATGGCTTTGCGCGATCTGCAAGGGAACTTACTGCCCGCCGCAGAGACGCCGTTGGGCCGCGCGCTCGAACGCGGCGAGCATGTCTCTGGTGAGCATGTGCAGATCATTCGCGGCAACGGCAAGAAAGAGGAAGGCGTGTTGGCCGTCAGCGCGACGCCCCTCGTCGGCGACGACGGGCGGCACGAAGGCGTCGTTGCGGTTTTCCGCGACATCACGATGGAGGTCACGCAATATCGCGACTTGATGGACGCTTACAGCCGCCTGCGCGAACACGACCGGCTGAAGTCGGCCTTCGTCGCTAACGTCAGCCACGAACTTCGCAC
>JALZKK010000071.1 GCA_030859285.1 Acidobacteriota bacterium
CCTGCCTCCTGCTCCTTGCCGTCTGCCTCCTGCCTGTGGTCGCTCGTCACTCGTCGCCGTCTTCCGGTATAGTATGAAGTCGGCGGCGCGCTCGTTTGCGCCCGCGAGTTTTCAAAGATGGAGAAGAGTGCGAGAAGCATGATGTTGAAGGATTTTGGCGGGCGCGTGGCGAGCGTGTGGGAAGGCTTACGCCCGGCGACGCGCCACCTTGTCGAGAGCGCTCTGCGATCACCGAGGTCCGGCGGTGCGGCAACGATGCGCGGTGCGGGTGGCGCTCCCTACGATGCACGCTCTGAGTGGGAACTGAGTCGTCTGCTATCGGCGCTTGATGAGCGCACGCGCGAAGCTGGCGCGCACGATTTGAGCGCGGAGCAGACGTGCGAGTTGTCGCATCTGGCTGAAACCTGTGCGTTGATGTTGCAAGGCGAGGCGCGCTCGGCGGAAGTCTTCGGGCAATTGTTGGAGCGCACCTTGCGCTCGCGCGACTTCAAGCACATTGATACGCTGGCCGACACCATCTCAGCGCGGCTCGCGCCGGGCGAGATGTGCGAACTCGCTCGCCATGCGAGTCCTTCAGTCCGCGCCATCGCGCATGAAGCGCTGGCGCAAGTGCCGACCGGCGTGCTGGTCGAACTGCTCGGCGATCCGGTCGATGCGGAAATCGCCCGCGTCGCCCTCGAATCGCAGGCCGACGAGTACGACTCGCCGGAAGCGCGCTGGATCGTCAACGCGCTCGACCGCGCCGACGAAGACGAAGCCTGAAACGAAGCGCCAGAGACTGCAATAGAAAAGCCGCTCAACCGGAGCGGCTTTTTCGTTTCGAGCAAAGATGTGTGAATTTTGGCGAGCTAAACGCCGACAGTCCCCACATTTTTCTGCGCCTCGCCGATCAGACGAAGCCTTTCGACGACCTGCTCGATCAACCAATTCGGCGTGGACGCCCCGGCGGTGACGCCGACGCGCTCGACACTTTCTAAATCCGCCGGATTGATCTCCTGCGGCGTCTCGATCAGAAAACTTTTCTCACACTGCTCCTTGCAAACCGAGAGCAGCTTGATGCTGTTCGACGAATGCTTGCCGCCGATGATGTAGAACGCCTCGACGTGGCCGGCGAGCGCGCGGGCGGCGTCCTGCCGGTCGCGCGTGGCCGAGCAAATCGTGTTGACTACTTGCGGCTCGGCGTCGGCGCGTGCGCGCACAGCCTCCGCCGCTTCGAGAAAAGTGCTGAGTTTGATCGTCGTCTGCGAAACGACGAGCGGCGCGTGCAAGAGCGGCAGCGCGGCGACCTCGCTCGCATCACGCACCACATGCGCGTTGTCCGGCGCATAACCTTTGACGCCGATCATCTCCGGGTGATCGGGATTGCCGACGACGACCACATCACGCCCCTGCACGGCGGCGCGCTCGGCCAACTTCTGCACCTTCGTCACAAACGGACATGTCGCGTCGATCACTTTCGCCGCCCGCCCCTCCAACTCGCGCTGCACCGTAGGCGTCACGCCATGCGCGCGAATCACCGCCGTCACTTCCGGCGCAGCCTCCTCCGGCGTATCGATAGTCGCCACGCCCTCTGCTTCGAGCCGCCCGATCTCCTGCGAGTTATGAATCAACGGCCCCAGCGTCCGCACCATCGCGCCGTCTTCCAACGCGCCTTCCACCATCTGCACCGCGCGCTCCACGCCGAAACAGAACCCGTACTCGTCAGCCAACAATACCTTCATCAACCAGCCCTCAAACTTTCCGAAACAAATTCGCACTCAGACCCAATCCGCAATCCGCAATCCGCAATTCCTCAAGCTGTTCCCGGAGGTTCCTCAGTCACGTGCGGCTGCCCGCCGCTCCGCCGCTGCCACTCCTCGCGCAAACGGTCGCCGCCCTTCAGCGCCTCGTCGATCCACCCGATATTTTTGTCAGCGAACCAGCGCACGCCGCCCCACAAATTTTTCTCAAACTCCCCGACCTTCTGTGCCACATCGCGCGGCATCACGGCATAAAGCGCCTCGCACGCGAAACGCAGCCCGTCGCACACGCTGTTCCCGGCGCAGTATTTAGTCTCAGTTTTCTCGTTCATCGTCTTGAAACCTCCTGCCATCGTGATACGGTCAATTGAGAACAAACGTTCACGGTCAATCACATCCTAGCACACCCTTACTTTCTACCGTAGCGGTGTCTCCGAAGCATATTAGTTGGTAGTGGTTCAACGGAGGGGGATAGAGCCGCAAAGCTCGACCCTGAGGGAGGGCGCTTGAGTCGCGACCTGAGCGCCCTCCGTTGAGCCACTACCAATTTACAGAGTACTTATTCATTATTTCCTCTGTGCCTTTGTGTTTGATTAAGCTGCCGGCCAGTCTATGGCGAAAGAGTCTGAAGAATGAAGTGTTTCCGCGTCACGCGGTGTTATACTGCACCAACTCCCGAACAGCTTGCAGGAAAACTCGGACGGGCGCGAAACTTCCTTCACCTGCTGCATTGGAAGCCGCAACGGTTGTTCCGCGCCGCGCTTGGAGCATCGATAATTTCGCCGTGAACGAAGCCAACCATCCGCAATTAACCACGCCAGCCACCGACCGTCCCGCGCAGAGTCATGCCGTCGCGCCGAAAGACGCCGCCGCTGTGATCCTGTTGCGTGCAGGAACTGATCCGCGCGACCCGCAAGTTTTCTGGGCGCGGCGCAGTGAGCGGATGGCTTTTCTCGGCGGCTTTTATGCTTTCCCCGGCGGGCAGCGCGATGCGGCGGACGCGGAAACGACAGTGGAAAATTGCGACGACGCGGAAACACGCGCGATGATCAGTTGCGCGGCGCGCGAGTTGTTTGAAGAATTGGGCGTCCTTGTCGCACGTGGCGCGGAGACTTTGACGAAGGGCCAACTCGCCAGCCTGCTCGATGATTTGACTTCGGGCCGGATGAGTTTTCCCGCGCTGCTCGCACACTACCGTTTACATCTGGACGCGCGCGATTTCACTTTCGCCGGACGGTGGGTGACGCCGCCGTTTAGCCCGCGCCGCTTCGACACGTGGTTCTTCCTCGTCAACTGTCCGCGCAAGCAAGCAGCCCGCGTCTTGAGCATCGAGTTCGACTGTGGCGAATGGATTAGCGCGTGCGCGGCTGCCGCGCGTTGGCAAAACTACGAAGCGCTCGTCGCGCCGCCAGCGCTTCATGCGCTACAGGTTTTGACCGGCGGCATCACGGATAATTTAGTTGAACGCTTCTTGAGCGTGCCGCAAGCGCATCGCCAGCCGGTGCGCCGCATCGAGTTCGTTCCCGGTTTCATCTGCTTCCCCGTCCGCACGCCGACGAAGCCGCCCGCGACGCACACCAATTGTTATCTCGTCGGCGAGCGCGAATTCATCATCATCGATCCCGCATCGATCCACGAAGAAGAACAAGCCGCGCTGGCGTCTTGTGTGGACGAACTGATCGCTGAAGGCCGCGCACCCCGCGAGATTATCTTGACGCATCATCATCCCGATCACGTCGGCGGCGTGGAGGCTTTGCGCGAGCATCTCGGCGGCAACATTCCAATCGCCGCGCACGAATTGACAGCGGAGATGCTCAAAGAAAAAGTTCGTGTGGATCGTTTTATCGCAGACGGCGATTTAATTGAACTCGCCGGCGCTCCGCCGCTCACTTTGCGCGCCCTGCACACGCCGGGACACACGCGCGGCCATCTCAGTTTTTACGAAGAAAGGACAGGCGTCCTCATCACCGGCGATAACATCGTCGGCCTCGGCTCCGTCCTCATCGATCCGCCCGAAGGCGATATGCGCGATTATTTGCAGACGCTCGAACGTTACCGCTCATTGCTGCCGCGCGTCTCCGTCCTACTCGGCGGACACGGTCCGGCCATCGGCAGCCCGCGCGCCAAGATCGAGCAGTACATCGCACATCGCTTGGAGCGTGAGGCGAACATTCTCGCTGCCGTGCGCGCGGGCGTCGGCAGTCCCGCAGAGATCGTCGCGCAGGTCTATACGGACATGCCTCCGAAAGCGCACG
>JALZKK010000072.1 GCA_030859285.1 Acidobacteriota bacterium
GATGATTAAATCAGCAACTCAAAGGCGCTTCCAAATCCGGGAACTGGTAAAAATATAAGCCGGCGAAGATGAACGCTACACAATAACGTGTTCGGCAGTGTGAGAACCGGCGGATACACGGTTTGCCGAATGTCAGCAAAAATCTCAAGTTCGGCCCGTGGCATATCCCCAACGAGCGCGTCCAGCATTATAGGGTGCAGGCTGAGGGAGGGCAAAGAGGAGTCTCAAAGTTTGTTTCTTCATCCTCCAAGCAAGAATGAGCCACAGAGGACACAGAGAACAGAACCAGAGTATGAATGAACTGCACTGCCTCTGAGTTCTCTGTGGCAAATCTTCCAAGCATGAAGAGACCTTGCTCGTCAACTTTTCGGACTTCCGACTAACCTTCCCTTAAGTTCGCTGGAAGCCTCTCATGACATCGCGCGTCGCGAGGCGGAGGATGATGGGGCGACCGAGTGGGCAGGTAGTGGGAGAAGAGGTTTGGAGCAGGCGGTCGATGAGCCACTGCATCTTTTCGGTCGAGAGCGGTGTGTTGCTTTTGATCGCGGCGCGGCAGGAGAGAGAGACCGCGATGGCGTCGCGCAGGCCGGCACGTGCCGCGCCGCGTTTCTCCGCTTCCACGCTGTCGAGAACTTCCGCCAATAAATTGCGCGCCTCATTCGCAGGCAGGTCAGCGGGGACGGCCTTGATCGCGACAGTGCGGCCTGAGAGTCGCATCAGGCTGAAGCCGTAAGCCTCCAACTCATCCGCGACCGCGTCGAAGGCGGCGGCTTGCGCGGGCGTCAGATCGAAAGTCTCCGGGACCAAAAGCTGTTGCGAGTCGGCGGCGCGCGCGCCTTCTTGCCGGCGGTACTTGTCGAACAAAATGCGTTCGTGCGCGACGTGCTGATCGATGAGCAGCAATCCGTCTGGATCGGAAGCGATGATGAAACTCTCCGCGAACTGGCCGAGCGGTCGGATGTTCGCTGTCAGCGATGTGGGCGAGACTTCACGCACCAGCCCCGCCGCAGACTTGAGCGGCGGCAATTGCCCTCCGGCTCGCGCCGCCGTAGCCGACAACGGCTCTGCGGGTCGCGCCTCGTTCGTGGTATCGGCAGGCAGATTGGTCCCCTGACCTGCCGGCTCGGTGGGTGTTGTAAGCGATTCTTTACCGGGCCAATATCGTTCCGCATCGGCGCGGGCAGTCATCTCGCGCGCGAAAGATTCAATCGCCGCGTCGGATTCGGCGTCGCCGGGAGAATTTCCGGGCGGCGCGGCTGACGAGGAAGCGGCTTCGCTTCCTTGCGGCGCAATTGTCGCTTCACGTGACAGCAGCGGATCATCTTCCGGCGAAGGCACGCCGAAGGCGATAGCTTCCTGCCGCGAAGCAATCTCCTGAAGCCTCGCGGCATTCCACTTCTCTTCTCCCTGCCATGACTCGCCTTGACCGAAGTTGGCGCTTGAAGGCGCGCGTGATCCGTCATCAAGGGACCAGTGCGACGCGGGTGGCCCGGCCTGTGGGTTGCCGACGCCGGTCCCCGAAATATCCGCATCGCGCTCAACACCGGCCCACTGTGGACGCACGTAGCCGCCGGCAGCGAGGGCGGCGCGGATGGCTTCGCGCACCGCGTCGGAGACAGCGGCGGCGCGGCGAAAGCGGACTTCCGTCTTGGCTGGATGCACGTTGACATCGACTTCTTCGAGCGGCGTTTCGAGGAACAGTAGCGCCGCCGGATACGTCCCCTGCGGCAGCACCGCGCGATAGCCCTCTCCGAGCGCGCGGCTGATCAGGCGGTCGCGCACGAAGCGACCGTTGACGAACAGGTATTGCGCGTCGCGCGACGTGCGGCGCTCGCGCGGCGCGGAGATGTAGCCGCGCACAGTTGCGATCCCCTCGTGCGCGACACGCACTTCCAGCAAGCTGTCGAGAAAATCCGCGCCGAAGATTTGGTAAGCGCGCTCGCGCAAATCGGCGGCGCGGGCGACGCGCAAAGTCTCGCGCCCGTTGTTCGTTAAGACGAACTCGATCTCCGGGTGCGCCAGCGCGTAGTGTGTAACGAAGTTCGTCAGGTGATAACTCTCGGTCGCTTCCGAGCGAAGGAATTTGCGCCGGGCCGGGATGTTGAAGAAGAGATCGCGGACCGTGATCGTCGTCCCGCACGGGCGCGCTGCCGGTTGCACGTCGCGCATCCGCCCGCCTTCGATCAGAACGCGCGTTCCCTCTGCCTCGCCTTCGACTCCCGTGAGCAATTCGACGCGCGCCACCGAAGCGATAGACGCCAGAGCCTCGCCGCGAAAGCCGAGCGTAGCGATCCGCGTGAGATCATCCGTGCTGCTGATCTTGGAAGTCGCGTGCCGCTCAAAGGCCAACAGCGCATCGTCGCGCGTCATCCCCTCGCCGTCATCCGCGACGCGCAACAAACGTCGCCCGCCCGCCTCCGTATCAACTTCGATCCGCCGCGCGCCCGCGTCAATCGCATTCTCCACCAACTCCTTCGCCACCGACGCCGGACGCTCCACTACCTCGCCGGCGGCGATCTGATTGGCGACGTGATCTGAGAGAACGCGAATCTTTGACATGCGAAAGTAGTCAGTAGTCAGTAGTCAGTAGTCAGTAAAAAGCATTTGTTTTTGCTGATTACTGATTACTGATTACTTCATAAGTAAACAATTTGATGCTCGACGGAGCCGAGATCGATGGCGTCGAAAATCCAGTCGATGCAGTAGTGGCCGTGTCGGGCGATTAAGGAAGCGATGTTCAGGTGGCGCTCTTGCAGAGATTTTTCGGGGTAGAGCAGGGCGTCGGCGCGTTCGAGTTGGCGATGGGCGGCACGGTCGCGCGCCATCTGTGCGCGGTGAAAACGAGTGCGTAAGCCATTCAATTGATGTTCGATCCGGTGGCTGCCGCCGGCGAGCGCGTCGGCGAGCGTCGGATCGAAGCGGCGGAGTTCTGCGCCGAGTTCGGCGAGCGCGCCGTCGATCTGTTGTCCGGCGCGGTCGAAGGCGCGGGCTTGCTCTGCGCCGAGATGCTGTTCGACGACGCGCGCGATGACGCTCTCGAAGCCGCCGAAAAAGTCGGTCAACTGTAAGCCGTAACGTTCGAGCGTGCGACCAGCGCGGCGCTCGATGATGGTTAAGCTGGCGCGGTGCAGGATCGGCGTCGCGGGCCGTGCGAGCGTTTGATAGACCACGGCGGTCTGCGCGAAATACGCGATCTCCGCCGCGCCGCCGAAGTAGGCGACGGTCGGCAGCAAGTAGTCTTGCACGACGGCGCGCAGTGTGACGTTCGGACTAAATCGCTCCGGCTCGCGCGCGGCCCATGCCGCTAACTCTTCCGCGCTGTAATCGTCCGTCTCGCCCTTCGCTTGATAACGACCGGCGCGGTTGCGCGTGACGGCGACGCGCCGCCCGTCCGTGATGTGCATGAAGAGCGGGAACGTGTCCGGCGAGGTATGCACTTGCGCGTGATACCCGTCGGCTTCAAGTTCGCGGCTGCGCGCGTCGAGCGCGGTGGCGATCTCTGAAGCATGGCGCGCGGCCTCCGCGTAAAGCGGCGCGGCCAACTGCTTCAAACGCACATCGAGCGGATCGAGCAACACCAACCCATAACGCTTTGTTAGCACTGTCATCATCCGCGCGAAGGCTGCGCCGTAAGCCCGTCCGGGTTGATAAGCGTCGCGCAAGAGCGTTGATAATTCAGGCGTGAATTCGGTACTCGGCAGCACGTCGAGCAAATGCTGAATCGTCTCGCCGATGGTCTCGTCGATCATTACCGCGCCGACGGGAGCGCCGTCTGTGTGCATCTCATCTCGCACGGACACGCCCGCGAGTCGCCCGTCGCAGGCCGTCACTTCCGCCGCGCTGATTTCCGGCCAATCGTGATCCTCCGTCGCCAGCCAAAAAACCGGCACGGCTTCTGTCCCGCGCTGCGTCAGACACCCGGCCAGCTTCACCGCCGAGAGCGCCTTATAAATTGTGTAGAGGGGACCAGTGAACAATCCGACTTGCTGTCCCGACACGACGGCGACGCATTCCGGCGAGCGCAAACGCTCGATGTTCGTCAACGTCTCCGCGCCCGCGCCCCACGCGCGATTCATCTCCGCGAGCGCGTCGCACAACTCCGTGCGATCCGTCCCGTGCGCGGCCAACACTTCCGGCGCGCGCGCGGCCAATTCGTGATGCAAGCGCACGGCGGAAGGATAATAACGCCGGAGCATGGTGGGGTCTCTGAGATAATCGAGGAACAAACGCGACTGGTGCGGGATGCGCTCGAAACTCAGAGGTTCGATCCGCAGCCCCGCTTCCATCGGCGTGCTGTAACAAGCGGTCTCCGTCGTATTCACATCGATCCTCTCACGGCTCGTGGGTCTCAAGCGCCGTTGTTAGGTCTTTCGGTCTTCGTTAGTGTGCTTCAATCGGGGCATTATAGCGAGCGAGACAAAAAGGGCGCAACGACCGGCTTCATTATCGCCGCGCCCCAAGCGTGATCGGCACACACATTCCGGCGCGTGCTGCTGATGGCATATTAGAAAGAGTTGCGGAAGAACAACCGCAGCGTGAAATTTCCCCGCCCGTCGCCCGGCCCGCGGCGCGCGTTGTGGACGTAACCGATTTGCAGCCGGGCCGTCACGACATCGAGTTGGAGACCGCCGCCGACGCCGAAGCGCGTGGGACTGTGTACACCGTCAGGGGACCAGAGGCGGGCCGCGTCGAACATGAAGAGTGGTTTGACGGAATAGAAGTTCGCGTGGTCGGCGATAAAGTTGGTGAGCGGTGTGATCTCTTCCCAGAGTTGATCTGCTTCGGGCTGCACCGCCATTGCCGACGCTGCCAACGCGGCTTCGGCACGGGACAAACGCGCTTCTTCTTCAGGGGTCAGCGGGGCTTCAGGGTCGTCCCGCTCCAATGTCAAATCTGTCTTCAGCTCTTCGGACAAACGTTGAAAGGCGATTGCTTGAATGAAGATTTCTTTGCCGCCCGCGACTTGTCTCTTGAGCGTCCCCTTGATGGAAGAGCAAGCCGCGCAAGAACCGGCGTCGGGGACCAAAGCCTCCGCTGGGATCAACGGACGGGACCAAGCCGGGACGGGGATGCCGACGTTCAAGTTGAAATGCCAATAAGTAGTCCCGCCGCGCAAGTTTCTGCCAGTGCCGCTGACGCCACCCGTCTTCTGCCCGACGCCGCGCAGCAACGGGCCGTCGGGAAGCGCGGAGAGGGTCGGCGAATCCGGCACTTCGTAAAGAAAATTTCGTCCGGCATTCCCGCCGAAGAAGCGCGCGTACTCAGGGACGCGACCCCACGCGCGCCCGCCGCCGAAGAGAGCCTCGACGCCAATTGTCGGCTCGTTCTTTTCGGGGAAGATGCAGGTCGTACTGCCGTCCGCGTTTTGCATGATGTCGCACTCTTTCCGGCGCGGAATCCTGAACTCTCCTTCATACCCGATCACGCCGGCCAGACGCCGGTAGCTACCGGCGCGCTTTTCCGGCGCGCCGCCGTCCGCCCACACCGCGCCCCTCAGCGAGCCGTTTCTGACACGACCATCGGCAATCGCGCGCGCCGCGAAACCATTCTCCGCCGTCAACTCGGACGGCAAATTGTTGCCGCTGAAAAATCTATTGCTCGAACGACGATAGCCACCACCGACGCTGAGGCGTTGCAACGGAGCATTCAAAAATCTGAAGTTGAGTGTGGCCCCGAGTTGCCAACTATTCTTGAGGACGCGGCCCGAACCGTGCGGCTGATGGTTCGCGTCGAAACCTAAGTCGAGCCGCAAATTCTCCAATCGCTTGAGCGGTTCAGTGCGGGAGAGCGAGAGGCTGGTCTGTGTTTCGTAGAAAGATTCATCGAGCGACTTACGCCCTTGAGCATCAAGCAATAATTGTGTCCGGCGCTCGCGCACTTTCGCGCCGGTCAGTGTGCGCGGCAAATTCAACAGGTCGGAGGACAACGCTCCGCCGAGCGCCGGGCCAAATTCTTGATCACGGCTGAAATTGAAGGTCGGGTTCAAGGCCAGCAACGGGCGCGGAATTTCCTGAAAGAAGGTGAAGTTGCTCTTGACGAGTGACAACAATAAATCCGGGCTGGCTGCGCCGACGTTGATATGCAATTGGTGGTATTTCACTTCCACGTCAACGCACTCTGAGACGGGCGACGCCGACTCACCGGCGAAAGCCGCGCGGCATTCGGCAGGCTCGATCTCGCGCACGCACGGGTAAGCATATTTGACGGCGACAGTCTTGAACTTATTGGTCCCCAACCAAGAGTCCAATTGTCCCGGACGCTCCGCCAGATAGTTCGCTACCTCTCGGATGTACGCCGAAACTTCGAGCGGACGGTACAACTCTCCGCGATGTTTATTCAACGCTTCCTGCAAACCTGCCGGCGTCCTGCCAAAGAGCGCATCGACCGTCACCGCGCGCACACGATAATTCGCCCCGACCGAATTGACATCGACACATTGCGCGCGCGCGCTGAATACGCCGACCAGCAGCAACATAAGCAACGCCGGGAGATACAGCGGAGGAGCGGAAAGTTGCTTGTTCATCGTCGGCACGTGAATAGAGGTCAGCAGGATCAGCCACAGAGAACTCAGAGACAGGAAAAGTAGGAGCAATTTTCGACCCTCTGAGTTCTCTGTGTCCTCTGTGGCAATCATCTATAGCATCCCGCGATTGAGTATGACCGATAGCGAGCAGGTCAGTACCGCCTGCTACCGCAGGCGGGTCTTCGCGTTGACACCACCCGCCCGCTACCGCAGGCGGTATCGACTTGATCGCAGTCCGCTTCAGAGTTCGACTTTCACGACATCGACCGCTTTGCTGATCTCCTTCCTGACCTTCGCCTTTCTCTTGTTCAGCTCGGCGGCGGATAAGTTCTGCGCGTTCTCCAAATCCTTGACTGCCGGATGAACTTTCGTGATCAACCGCTTGGCCTGTTCTGGTGATACGCCTTGCGTGGCGGTGGCCGCAATCTGCCGCTGTTGCATTTCGTTCTCTGCGCGATAGGACACGTGCACGATCTGATCGAACTCGCTACTGTTCTTTTTTATTTTGTAGAGATCGAAGACCAATTTCCAGATCGCTTTCGTGGCCGACTCGCAGCTTCTCTCAATTGAGACCTGAAATTTGAAACCGGCCTCGGGGCTAAAGACCATCACTTCCAGTAGGAACGGTTTGCAACTGTTCGCGTTGACGGGAACGACGCTGAGGTTGGGCGGAGCGAAAGAGTTGTCAGGCATGTTGAGTCTCCAATGCTTGAGCGGTTGCGGGCGGGCGGGACGGACGCAGTGCGAACGAGGACTGCGGCTCATGGCTGCCTCCAACGTCTTCACCTGGCGACCGGCAACCGAAAATTTTGCCTCTGGCAGTGATGGAAAACGAATTGCTTGCGAGGGGATTACCGTTTGCGAAACTTCGCATGTTAATGTGCCGTCAACAGCGGCAATCAGAGAACGGACAGCGCGGCGCGAGGGGCTGAGAGACTTCGCTCGGGTTACGTTTCTTGCGTGAGGCGCAGGCAAAGCAACGCTCGCCCGCGCATGAACTCTTGATTTGCGGGGTCACGATAGACTCGACGGGAGGCGCTGTCAATAATTTTTGGCGCGCCGCCGGCAGAGATTTATGTCAATCAACGACGATCAACTCGACTTGTTAATTATCGGCGCTGGCCCGGCGGGACTCTCGGCGGCGGACGCGGCGGCGCGCGCGGGCTTGAATTATCTAGTCGTCGAACAAGGCTTGATCGCGCACACGATCTATCACTATCCAATCGGGCAGACGGTCTTCTCGACGCCGCACGAGTTGGAGATGCGCGCAGGCGCTCTCCGGCCCTGCCGCGACAAGCCGACGCGCGAGGAGTTGCTC
>JALZKK010000246.1 GCA_030859285.1 Acidobacteriota bacterium
AGCGTATTCAGCGCGGTGTTGTCCCTTGAACGTCGCGTTGCGCGGGCTGCCCGTTCGCATCAAGCCGGGACAGACGGTCGTGACCACGATCCCGTCTTTCGCCAACTCGGCGCGTAAGCCTTCGGACAAGCCGACGAGCGCGAACTTGCTCGCGCTGTAGGGGACCAGATGCGGGACGCCGATCTTCCCGCCGATGGACGAGATGTTGACGATCCGCCCGGCGCGGCGACGGCGCATCTCCGGCAACACGGCGAGCGTCGTGTAGAGCGGCCCCCAAAAATGAGTCCGCATCGCCTCTTCATAATCTTCAACCGTCATCACCTCGACGGGACCAACTTGAATCACCCCGGCGTTATTGATCAGCACGTCAATCCCACCAAAGCGATCCTGACAGAGCCGCACTAACTCCTGCACTTGCGCCCGGTCAGTCACATCACACGGAAAGGCCAACACATCACCTGCTCCGCGCCCTCGCAAATCGATGCGCGCCCGCTCCAACTCTTCCCTATCGCGCGCACAGATCGCCACCCGCGCTCCGCGCCCGACAAGTTCGCGCGCCAGCACCAATCCCAGCCCGCGCGATCCGCCCGTGATCAGCACCGACTTGCCCGCGAAATTGAACTCGCGCACGCGCCGCACGAGCGCCCGCGCCAATAGCAAGCCGCCCAAGCCCGCCGCCGCCCAGACGAGACCGTTCATGCGACCTTCAACTTTTTTTGACTCGTCCATCTACTTACCTTCCTTCCTAAATTTCATCACTGCCCCCGTCACTGTCCGCAATACCCGCTCCGATCTTCCTCCCTGACAACACCTACCGCTATTCGAGTCTTTCGAAAGTTGCCAAGAAACCAGAATCGCTCGCCACCCTCATTTTCTTCCCATCTTCGGAGAATTCAACCCGAAAAAGCGCCGACTCCACTCGCCCGCCGACATGCACCTCTGTGATCTTTAGACTATTCTCGCTAACGAATTCGTACTTGCCTGTGACCGGGTCTGGAGCTTCTATAGAAGAAGTGACGAAAGTCCCGTCAGGCTTGAACTCCTCAACGATTCTCTGCCCACCGACTTGTTGCCACCTGCCAATCAACCTGTCCCCAGACTTCGCTGAAGTGCAAGAAATAACACCGGCGGTGCTGATAAGGACGGACAGCAGTAATGCGATATGAACTTTGGTTAGCATCATAGAGACGTTCCTATTCACTTGAATTCTGCCACCACCGGCGTGTGATCCGACGGGCGTTCCCAACCGCGCGGCTCTTTGTCGATCAGAGCGGCGGTGCAACGGTCGGCCAGCGGCTCCGAGACCCAGATATGATCGATCCGCAGGCCGGCGTTGCGGCGAAAGCCGGCGGCGCGGTAATCCCACCAAGAGAAATTCCCGCCCGCCGCGACGTGCAGTCGATACGCATCGACGAAGCCCCACTCTTTCACCCCCTCCAAAGCGTTCTTCTCCGGCTCGCTGAACAGGATGCGGCCTTCCCACCATTTCGGGTCATGCACGTCTCGGTCTTCCGGCGCGACATTGAAATCGCCGCACAGCAACACGTTCTCATCATCCCAACAATGATCGTCGAAGAATTCGCGCAACCGCCGCAGCCAGTCGAGTTTAAATTGATATTTTTCCGTCCCAACCGCTTGCCCGTTCGGCACATACACATTGACGACTCTCACGCCGCTGACGGTCGCCGCCAACAGACGCGCCGTCGAGTGATCTTCATCATCGGGAAAACCGCGCTGCACGTTAGCGCAAGTTTCACGCGAAATGATGGCGACGCCGTTGTAAGTTGGTTGCCCGAAGACTGCGCTCTCGTAGCCTAAGCCGGCGAAAGCCTCACGCGGGAAACGCTCCGCCGTGCATTTGATCTCCTGCAAGCACAGCACGTCCGGGCGCTCGTCTTCCAACCACTTGACGACGAGCGGCAGCCGGGCCACGACTGAATTGACATTCCAAGTTGCGACTTTCACGATGCGCCATCTTAGATCGGAGCAGGAATCAGAAGGAAGCAGGAGGCAGGGGCAGGAGGCAGGATTAAAACAATTCTGTCTTGCCATCGACTTTTGTCCTCACTGCTGCCCTCGTGCTTCCTGCCGCCTGCCCCTGCCTCCCGCCTCCTGCCGCCTGCCCCTGCCTCCTGTTTGACCGCCGCCCTCCGGCTGTTTAACTAAATCTCGCGAACTAGAGTATATTTTCCTCCCTGCATTGTTACCCGGAAAGTATGCACGGACATTTTCTGTTTTGTTTGGAGGAAAAGTTTGGCAGCCGCTGCTTTTTACGATTTAGAGGGAACTCTGGTCAGCACCAATCTCGTCCACACGCTGGGCTTTTACGCCAAGAACCAGCAAGGGCTGTTTCGCAGTTTTAAGAAAGCGGCGGCGACAGTAATTAGCATTCCTCTGTTCGCCGTGACAGACCAGTACAGCCGGCAAGTTTTTAATGATTTGTTCTTCAAGCGTTATAAGGGCGAGACCGAAGACCGGCTGCGCTTCTTCGCTGATGAACTATTTGAAGATGTGTTGAAGCCCGCCGTTTTTCCCGGTACGTTCGAGTTGATCGAGAAATCGCGCCGGTTAGGTTTGCGTCAAGTTGTCGTCACCGGCGCGTTAGAACTTTCAGTCAAGCCGTTGATGCAGTACCTCGGCATCGTGGATTATGTGGCGAACCGTTTGGAGTTCGTCAACGGTGTCGCCACCGGCCGACTGCTGCCGCCCGTGATGGCCGCCGCGACAAAGGCGACTTGGATCAGGAGCTTCGCCGAGCGCGAAGGCATCAGCCTCAGCGAGTCGTTCGCCTATTCCGACAGCATGAGCGATCTGCCGATGCTGTCCATCGTCGGCCATCCGGCGGCAGTCAATCCGGACATGCGCCTGCGCCAGACGGCGCTGCATCACGATTGGCCGATCTTGAATCTAAAATAGGCAAGCCGGAAATTTACCACGGCGGAAGAAATGATGAATGATGAATGCAAGGCAACCCCGTCGTCGTATTCATCATTTATCATTCCGCATTCATCATTTCCTTTTCTGTGGTTCAATTCTTTGTTCGGTGAAATCGAACTTAACAAATAGCATCAAGGAGTATCTCTCATGCGCTTTTTCAAACTCACTTCCCCGTTCTGCTTAATGTTGGCGCTCGTCTCGCTCACCTTCGGACAGCAGACCGTCTCGACGGCCAATAAGATCGCTTACCCGGAGACGCGCAAGGCCGAGCAAGTCGATAATTTTCATGGCGTGTCAATCGCCGATCCGTACCGCTGGCTCGAAGATTTAGACTCGCCGGCGACGCAAGCTTGGGTCGAGGCGCAAAACAAACTGACCTTCGGTTATCTCGCACAAATTCCCCAACGCGCTTTGATCAAAGAGCGTCTGACGAAGCTCTGGAATTACGAACGTTACGGCGTGCCGTCGAAGGAAGGCGACCGCTACGTTTACAGCAAGAACGACGGCTTGCAGAATCAGAGCGTTCTCTACACTGTCCCGACGCTCGACGCGCCGCCGCGTGTGCTGCTCGATCCGAACAAGCTCTCGGCAGACGGCACGGTCGCGCTGGCCGGCACGTCGTTCACGGACGACGGCAAGCAGATGGCTTACGGGCTGGCCACGTCGGGTTCAGATTGGACTGAGTGGCGCGTGCGCGATGTGGAGACCGGCAAAGATTTGCCCGATGTGATTAAGTGGGTGAAGTTCTCCGGCGCGTCTTGGACGAAAGACGGCAAGGGCTTTTTCTACAGCCGTTATGCCGAGCCGAAGGAAGGCAACAAGCTCGCGGCAGTCAACGAGAATCACAAGCTCTACTTCCACCGCCTCGGCACACCGCAATCTGATGATATATTGATCTACGAAGGCACGAGCGCAGATCGGAAGGGCTGGATTTACAACGGCCAAGTCACCGAAGACGGTCGTTACCTGATCGTTTGGGTATCCCCCGGAGCCAGCGCCGACAATCGCATTTACTATAAAGACCTGCAAGCGAAAGATGCGCCCGTCGTCAAACTCTTAGACGACGCCGGCATCGCGCAGTATTTCGTCGGCAACGATGGTCCGGTGTTTTGGTTCCAGACCGACCGCGATGCGCCGCGCAAAAAACTGATCGCCATCGACACGCGCGCGCCCGCACAGCAGAACTGGAAAGTGATCGTGCCTGAAGCTAAAGAGACGCTCGATGGCGTCAACGTCGTCAACGATCAGTTCATCGCGTCCTATCTCAAAGACGCGCACACGCAGATCAAAATCTACGACCTCAACGGCAAGCTCATCCGCGAAATTCAATTGCCCAGCATCGGCACGGCGTTCGGCTTTGGCGGTAAGCGCAAAGATAAGGAAACTTTCTACGCTTTCACCGGCTACACAACGCCTTCCACCGTCTATCGCTACGACCTGACGAACGGCAAGAGCAGCGTCTTCCGCCAGCCGAAAGTCGATTTCAATTCGGCGGACTACGAAACGAAGCAAGTCTTTTACACGAGCAAAGACGGTACGCGCGCCCCGATGTTCATTACGCACAAAAAATCTCTCAAGCTCGACGGCACGAATCCGACCTTGCTCTACGCCTACGGCGGTTTCGACATCTCTTTGACGCCCGGCTTCTCCGTCGGCAACTTGGTCTGGATGGAGATGGGCGGAGTTTATGCGGTGGCGAATCTGCGCGGCGGCGGCGAGTACGGCAAGGAATGGCACGAAGCCGGCATGAAGCTGAAGAAGCAAAACGTCTTCGACGACTTCATCGCCGCCGCCGAATACTTGATCGCCAACAAATACACTTCTAGCCAGCGGCTCGCTATCGCCGGCGGCTCAAACGGCGGACTGCTCGTCGGCGCGGCTATCACACAACGGCCCGAACTTTTCGGGGCAGCGCTTCCCGCCGTCGGCGTGATGGACATGCTCCGCTTCCACAAGTTCACCATCGGCGCGGCGTGGATTTCCGAATACGGCTCGCCCGACAACGCGGAAGAATTCAAAGCGATCCATGCTTACTCGCCCTTGCACAATTTGAAGCCCGGCACGAAATACCCGGCGACGCTCGTCACCACCGCTGATCACGATGATCGCGTCTGGCCCGGCCACAGCTTCAAATTCGCGACGGCGATGCAAGCCGCCCAAGCCGGCTCCGCGCCCGTCCTGATCCGCATCGAGACCAAAGCCGGTCACGGCGCAGGCAAGCCCACGTCTAAGCAGATCGAAGAAGTCGCCGACCGCTGGGCCTTCCTCGTCCACAACCTGAACTGACAGAAGTGATGAGTGATGAGTGATGAGTGACGAGCAAATGGCTTTCACTCATCACTCATCACT
>JALZKK010000093.1 GCA_030859285.1 Acidobacteriota bacterium
GTGCAAAGTGCTAGAAGTCTAAAATTGTCAGGAACTTGTAACAGCCGGAAGCGACTTTTCCACAGACTTTTCCACAGTTCCTGTGGAAAAAAAGTACTGAGTGCTGAGTGAAAAGCAAGAGATTTCTTATGGCCCTAGCCTCTGCCATCTGCTCACGCAGACTCTGAAACTCTTTCTCTTGATCCCCAGACTCCGCCTGCGGCTCCGTCTGGGGCTTTACTTTGCTGTCTGCTCCGCAGACTCATTGTCGTTATCGCAAACGCTCAGTTGCGTAAGATGAGTTACTCAGTACTCAGTACTTTTTTCTACCTCTTCCCAATGCGCGACGGTCTCGAGGGCGCGTCCGAGGACGGGGCGGGGGCGTGCGCCGTCGGCTTGGCCGATGTAGCCCTCGCGTTCCATCACGTCGAGGATGGCGGCGGCGCGACCATAGCCGATGCGGAGGCGTCGTTGCAGCACGGAGGTCGAAGCGCGTTTCATTTCGACGCAGATGCGGAGCGCTTGATCGAACAATTCATCGCGCTCGCCGCCGCCACCTTCGCCATTTGCCGCTTCGTCTTCCGTCTGCGTGATCGTTTCGTCGTACAAAGGTTCGCCCTGCGCTTTGATGTGCGCGACGATGCGGTTGATCTCAGCCTCGTCGAGGTACGCGCCATGCACGCGCACGAGGCGCGAAGTGCCGGGCGGCAGAAAGAGCATGTCGCCGCGACCTAAAAGTTGTTCCGCGCCGTTTGAGTCGAGGATGGTGCGCGAGTCAACTTTGGAAGAGACGCGGAAAGCGATGCGCGAGGGGAAGTTCGCCTTAATCAATCCGGTGATGACATCGACGGACGGACGCTGTGTGGCGAGGACGAGGTGAATGCCGACGGCGCGCGCCATCTGCGCTAGTCGCGTGATCGACTCTTCGACTTCGTGGCCGGAGACCATCATCAGATCGGCCAACTCGTCGATGATGATCACGATGTAGGGCAGCGGCTTCCACTGCTGACCCGCTTCGTCGAAATCTTCGACGAGGTTGCGGCGCAAGACTTCCTGATTGAAGCCGTCGATATTGCGGACGCCCCACTTGGCGAGTTCTTTGTAGCGCGCTTCCATCTGCGCCACAGCCCATTTCAGCGAATTGGCCGCGCGCTTCGGATCGGTGATGATCGGCGTCGCGAGGTGTGGAATGTCAGCGTAGAGTCCCAACTCCAAACGCTTCGGATCGATCATGATGAATTTGACTTCATCGGGCCGCGCTTTGTAGAGAATCGAGACGACGAGCGAATTGAGACACACAGACTTACCCGTGCCGGTCGCGCCCGCGATCAACAGGTGCGGCATTCGCGCGAGATCGGCGACGTAGTTCAAGCCGTCAATCGTTTTGCCGAGCGCGAGCGTGAGCTTTGAGGGCGATTCCTGATAGCCGCGCGATTCGATCACTTCGCGGAGCATGATGTTATCACGCTCTCCGTTCGGGACTTCGATGCCGACGTGCGCTTTGCCGGGAACCCGGTCGATGCGGATCGATTCGGCCTTCAAGGCGAGGCATAAATCATCGACGAGGCCGGTGACACGCGCATATTTGACGCCGGGATCGGGCTTGAATTCGTAAGTCGTGACGACCGGGCCGGGGCAGATGTACTCGATCTTGCCGGTGACGTTGAACTCCTTGCATTTTTCGGCGACGCGCGTGGCGAGCAGACGCAATTCCTCGTCGGCCTGTTCATGGCGCGGCGGCGCAGTGTGCAAAAA
Source organism: Acidobacteriota bacterium (assembly GCA_030859285.1). Lineage (GTDB taxonomy): Bacteria > Acidobacteriota > Blastocatellia > Pyrinomonadales > Pyrinomonadaceae > JACCRA01. The sequence goes on from JALZKK010000093.1 coordinate 1,735, forward strand.
CTCGACCTCTGGCAGTTGATAATTGCTGAGGGCGGCGGCGATCTTCTCGGCGCGGCGCGCGGCACGCTCGGCTTTCAGATCGCGCCCGATCTCCGGCGTCATGGAGACATCTTCCAACGGCTCGACGCGCACGACCGCCACATCTTCGAGCATCTCTTCGATCTCGGCGGTTCTCCCTGCTGCTTGCACCGCGCGATGCTCCGTCGTGCGTTTAGATGTTGTCGTTTGCGCGCCGCCGTTCGCTCCGCTTATCGCCGCCGCTTGCTCGTGATCGCGCGCGGCAGGCGGCATCGCCGGCAACTCGGAGAAATCTCGCTCTGATTCACCGCGCAGGATCATGTGTGCAGCGGAGTCTTCTCCGGCGATTCCGGCGGCGCGTTTGATGGCGGATGAAGGGACGGAAGATTTCTGCCCGGCGGCGGGCGCGGTCTCGCGCATGAATTGTTCGACGCGCTCGGCGGGCGTCAGTTCCTTCTGTTGATTCTTCTTCTCGGCGCGCGCTTTCTCATGTGCGGCGCGCGCTTCACGCCGCTGTTCGGCACGTGCGAGCGCAAACAGCCGCCGCCGCTCGCGCCAAGCGTGATAGCGCGCAGACAGTGCGCCGTAGAACGTGCGCGGATCACCGAAGGCTTCAACGAGACGCTCGTAAGCGCGGACGAAAGAAAAGTTAGTGGCGAGCAGCAACCCCGTCGCCGCCAGCGCGCAGAGCAGCACGCTCGCGCCGGCTTTGTTCAAACCGCCCGCAACGATCTGCGCGAGGATCGCCCCGGCCAACCCGCCCGGCTCGACGCTGCCATCGAAGATGGGACTAAAATCGAAGAGCGCCAGCAGCGCGGAGACGGCTAAGAGCAGGATGACAAGTCCCGCGACGCGCGCGAGCGGCGCATGAATCCGCCGCGTGCGAAAGCGCCGCCACGCCGCCGCGAGCAGCAGGAGCGGCAGCAGATAAGCTGCCAGCCCGACGAACTGCAACAACGTCACGGCGACATTCGCGCCGATCACGCCGGCCCAATTGCGCGCGTCGGCGGCGCTCGCCGAAGAGTTCCAAGACGGATCGTTCGGGCTGTAAGAAACAAGGCACAACGCCAGCAACACGCCGAGCGCGCCGAGCGCGATAGCGACGATCTCATTCAACCTCGTATTGCGTGGCGCGAGCGGCTTCGTCCGCGTATCCGTCTGTGTCATTGCCATAACTTCAAAGTCCTGAATTTAGACTCAAAGACTTGTTCACGCCGCGCGGCGCGCGAGCAAGTAGGCTTTGATGAAATCGTCGATGTCGCCGGCCAACACTGAATCCACGTCGCCACGCTCTAACTTCGTGCGCGCGTCTTTGACGAGGCGGTAGGGAGCCAAGACGTAGTTTCTGATCTGCGAGCCGAAAGAATTGTCCTGCTTATTGGCTTCGAGCGCGGCCACACCGGCGCGCCGTTTCTCCAACTCTAATTCGTAGAGGCGCGATCTCAAGACTTGCATCGCTACCGCACGATTCTGGTGCTGCGAGCGTTGATTCTGGCACGAGACGACGATCCCGGTCGGCAAATGTGTGATGCGAACGGCGGAATCAGTCGTGTTGATGTGCTGCCCGCCCGCGCCGGTCGCGCGGTAGGTATCAACCCGCAGGTCTTTCTCATTAATCTCAACTTCGATATTCTCATCGATTTCGGGCGAGACGAAGAGCGACGCGAAAGACGTGTGCCGCCGCGCCGCTTGATCGAACGGCGAGATACGTACGAGCCGATGCACGCCCGCCTCTGCCGACAAGAGGCCATAAGCATATTCGCCTTCGACTCTGAACGTGACGCTCTTGATGCCTGCCTCGTCGCCCGGTTGGAAATCAAGCACTTCGGTCTTGAAGCCGCGCCGCTCGGCCCACTTCAGATACATCTTCAAGAGCATCTCGGCCCAGTCCTGCGACTCTGTGCCGCCCGCGCCCGGATGAATCGTGCAGATCGCGTTCAGCAGATCGTTCTCGCCCGCGAGCAGCATCTCCGTTTCAGCCTCGCCAATCTCATGTTCGAGCCGCTTGATGAGCGCGCGCAACTCGCGCAAGCTCTCATCGTCTTCTTCCGCAAACTCGAACAGCACGTGCGCGTCTGCAATCGCGGACTCGAACTGTTCTTGACGATTGACGACACGCTCGATACGGCTGCGCCCCTGCAACAGCTTTTGCGCCGCCTCCTGATCATTCCAGAAATCCGGCGCGGCAGCCTGCGCTTCAATCTTCGTTAGCTCTTCGTGTTTAGCAACAACATCAAAGAAACCTCCCGAGTTGCTCGACGCGCGTGCGGAGGTCTTCATAAGTCGGGCGTAAATCCTGAACTGATAAAGTCTCGATCATTGCTTACCTCTTTCTTAGAATCTGTGTTCGATCTTACTGGCTGACATTCATTCGCACGCTGTCCGCGCCCACGCGCGCACGCGGCGGAGCCAGTCGAGCCGTTCCAGCGTGCGACTCTCTGCGATAAACTGCGTCACGATCTGGCTGTTGACGCGAGGGAGCGCCGCGCTCTCTTTCACTTCGGCATAAGCGCCGCCCGATAGTTGATAGAACATCATGCGCGCACCATCGTAGCGCCAGATTTCGGGGATGCCGATGGCGGCGTAGATCGGAAACCTGTTGAGCGAAGGACTGGTGATGTCGATTTCAACCGTCAGATCGGGAGGCGGATCAACTTCCAGATCGATCTCTTCCTTGCCTTTAATACGTCCCACATTCTGGATATAGAAGCATGAATCCGGCTCAAAACCTTTCTTCAATTTTTTACGCCTAAAGGTCGTCGAGCCGAGATTGCGAAAATTGATGCCGAACTCTTCGGCTAAAATTTCAATGAGCGAGGTGATAGTGCGGCTCGGCTCTTCGTGCTTTGCGGAAAGGATCATGATCTCTAATGTCCCATCGTCATAAGCAAAGCGCGGGCTTTGACGTTCGTTGTAATTTGCCAGCAGTTGCTCGTAAGTCTCCCACCACACGTCATACAGGATGAACTTCTCAGCCGGAGAAGAAGACACGGCTAATGAAGACTCGCGCGCTTTTACTTCATCGATCAAAGTCGCGTTACTCATAATTTCTCCCTGAGCGCGAAAGGCTTTTGTGCTGCGCCGGCACGAAGCTGACGAGTAGAACTAGCACGCTCACCATCGCGCAAAACATGACAAAGAGATCGCCGTGCCGCGTGTAAAAAGTCTGGTCGCCCGATGTGCGAGACACGAGCCACGTTCGCACCGCCGGCGCGAAACTGTCGGTCGCGCCGCTCACTTCGCCGTGCGGCGAGATGTGCGCGCTGATGCCGGTGTTGGTGACGCGCAAGACGGGGCGGCGATTCTCGACGGCGCGAAAGACCGTGTTGGCGAGATGTTGCCGCAGCACCGGCGTTCGTCCCAAGTAGCCGTCGTTCGAGATGTTGATCAGCGCGTCCGCTCCGTCTCGCACGAATCGGCGAGCGATTGACGGATAGGCCGACTCGATGCAGATGAACACTCCGGCCCGCGCCCCACCGCCCAACGGCATCAATGGATAATCCGCCCCCGGCGTGAACTCCCCGACAATCGCAGTAACTAAAGACGTCCCCGGCAACCAACGCGGCAGCGGCACATATTCTCCGAACGGCAACAAGCGAATCTTATCATACTGAGCGACGGGCCGACCTTGCCGATCAATCATCACGGCAGAGTTATACGCGCCGCCGGCAGGTGCAGGTTCGAGCGCGTTGAAGAGAACGGCGGTCTGCTGCTCGTGTGCGAACTGTCCGACAATTTCGCGGAATTGCGCGTCGCGCGCGTAAGTGAAATTCATCGGCGATTCGGGCCAGATAACAACGCGCGGGAGGCTCCTCGTTGTTGGTTCATTTGATTGTCTGTTCGTCGTCTCATTCGCGCCGCCGCTTGGCAGCATTCCATTTAACATTTGAGAGGGACGCGCTCGCTCCCACTCGCGCAGGGCATCATCGCTCATCGTGAGATGACGATTGACGAGCGCCTCATTCTCTGCGAGCGTCCGCGAAAAGTTGGCGGGGACGTTGGGCTGGATTCCGATCACGACGGCGGCTGGCTCCGACTTTTCTCCTGCGTCAATAAAGTTGAATGCCGCGCTCGCATAAAGCGCGATGATGACGAGCGCGACGGGGAGCAACGCAATTATCATCGAGCGTGTCGTGCGCCGGAGCAGCGCGTAAGCGAGCGCCGCATTGACCATCGTCATCAAAAATCCGACCGCATAGACGCCGCCCCAACTCGCTGCCTGAATTAAAGGAGGGTGAAAGGCTTGTGAGTAACCGATGGCATTCCACAGTTGACCCGTCACGCCTAATCTCATCCACTCCTGCGCCGTCCACAAGAAGGGGACCAATAGCAATGCTCTCAAACCCCAACGCGCGCACAGCCGCGCAAAGCACGACGCAAACACTGCTAGGAACAATCCGCCGACGAGCGTGAGCGGCGCGAGCAGCACGAAAGCGAGCGGGCGCGGGATACCGCCGTAGTGAATCATCGAATGCGTCAGCCACCAACACGAGCCGTAGAAAAAGAGCGTGCCGGTGATCCAACCGAGCGTGAATGCCTGAGGCACGTGGGGCCGGCGCGCCACCGTGACGACGAGCGGGACGAGCGCGATCCACGCGAGCGGCCAAAGACCGAAATCAGGAAAGGCGAGGACGAGCAGGAAAGCCGACAGCGCAGCCAGCCCGCACTCAGGCAGCGGCGGTGCAGCAGAGCGAACCAACGAAACGAGACGTGTACGCCGTTTGGCCGGCGCTCTAACGGGTGAACTTCCACGCACGAAGACGAGTTTAACAGACCAGCAAAGCATGCGGCAGCCGGCTCGAAAAGTCACACCAAAAAAATTCTTGCCGGCTCTGAGCTACACGAGTTCGTATGTCAAAAAGACTATCGATCAACGCAAAAAGACAGAAATCTGTCACATGCTGACTGACAAATTTTGTCGCCGTAGCATGAGCCGCAGGATGAGAGGAAAAATTATTTGCTTATTGAAATCTGAAGAAGAAAAATATAAAAGGAAAAGGTGAGCAAAAAAAGGCCGGTAAAAGCGGGAGAACCCGGCCACTTGACCGGGTTCCGTAAAGAAATGTTTTTAGTAGGGTCGCTCGGCGGGCGGCTGGCGTAGCGGCAGGCCACGCTCAGAGAAGTGCTGGCGGCGGGGTCACGGTTTAACTTCCTCCGTGCTTGCCGTCCTGCCTAAAAGCACCTCGCGTGCCACAAGTCTGCTTTCAGGAATGCGCCACCCCTCGTTCCAGTTTTGCGTTGGCCGCCAAAGCGATCATGCTCAACTCATTTCAGCCAACTCGACTTCCAATAAATGCCCGCGCGCACCGACGATCCGCACTGCTGCTCCACGCTCGATCAACGCGCCTGTCCGCGCTCGCGCCCGCCACATCTCACCGCCGATCAATACCGCGCCTTCCGGCTCAAGCGTCTTTTCCACCCGCGCCACCCGTCCCACTAATTCAAGCTCCCCGACTCCGGCTTTCTTGTGCCGCGACAGTGCAACCACGAACAGCAAGACGAAAATCAGCGCGACACCAAATACAACGATGAAGAAGAGCGACAAGGAAAAGACGAACAGAGGATGATAG
>JALZKK010000131.1 GCA_030859285.1 Acidobacteriota bacterium
CTTCGTGCCTTTGTGGTTGATTTTTACTTTTCGCCGCGCGACATCTCAACCGTCGTCTCTAATTCGACGACGAGATTTCGCACGCCGGGTTGATCCGTCGGTTCGAGCAGGCGCAGGGCTTCGTCGAGGATGCGGCGTTGATGTTCGGGCCAGTCGGGTTGGCCGGCGACACTGCCGAACTCACCTTTGTAATAGACGGCGCGGGGTGGGCGCGTCAACTCGCACCGTTCGCGATCCACCGCAATCAACATCGTCGGCACGCCGCCCATCTCCAAAGCGCGCGCCGCCAACGACATCGTCTGATGACAGAGACTAGACGCCGGAATCAACAGCGCGGCCTGCACCCCGTAGCGTTTGACGCGCTCGACCAAGAGCGGCAGCGTCTCGTCAACCAACCGCCCCGCGTTCGGAATGAATCCGCAGAAGCTCCAAAAGACCGGACAGAGTTGGCCGATGATCCCGTTGCCTGCGAACTCGAACAGACGCTCCAGCGGCGCTTGCGCGTTCATATCTTTCAACACCGCCGCCGGGTCATAACCGCGCGCCGCCCACGCCAGATCGCCCGCCTCGACGAGCGTCGGTATCTCACGAAAACTCACATCGCCGCCGACGCGCTCAACGTCGAAAGGCACAGAGCCATCAACAAACGCGCCGGCTGAACTAATGAGCGCGAGATTCAACATCGGCAACGCCCGGCCCAACGGCTTGAACGGCGCGCGCGCATTCTCGACGAACGGATAACGCGCGCCCAGCTCAGTCCCACGCAACTCGCTCGTCCGCCGCCAGCCCAGATAGCTCTCACGCCACTCGTCAGTGCGTTCAATAATATCCACGGATGAATCTCCTTCGTCGATTCAAGTCCAAAGTCCTTCAAGAGTCTAAAGTCCAATGTCCAAAGTCCAAAGTCAGATTGCAACGTCCCGACTTTGGACTTTGGACATTGGACTTTGGACTGCTCTTGATCCCCGTGCGATGGCGAAGAACGCGACCGCCGCCGCGAGCATGGCGAGCAGCAGCACGAGGACGGAATAACCGTGCAAGCTGCCGAAGGCGACTCGCAGCGGATCGTCTTTCGCCAGTTCATCGACGGGCCGCGCCATCGCCGCGCGGATCGCGCGCAGCCGCGCCGTGATCACCCATTGGCCGACGCCCGTCGCCAGCGCAACGACGGCCAGCGAGATCGCTGCGACCATTCGCGCGCGCGGCGTGGTCGTGTTCTGCTTGAAAAAGCTGCTGACTAAAAGTAACGCGCTGATGATGAAGCCGCTGGTGTTGAGAAACGCGAGCGTGAAGCCGACCACCGCGCCCGCCAGTTCGCGCGTCGGCAACACCGCGAACGCGCCCTGTGCGACGACGAGACTAAACAACGCCGCGCCCAACCACAGCGCGATCAGCAGCAATCTCAGATCGCTCCACAGTGACGACAGCCATGTGCCTTGTCGCGGCGCGGCGACGCCCTCGCCCGCCGTCACTCGCGCTCTCGACTCGCCGATCTCAATGCTCATCAATCGTACTCCATCACTTCCGGCAACAACCTAATCGTCGGCGGCGCGAACGCGGGCGGCGTCACCGTGCGCGGATCAGCCGCGTCCACCAACCACGCGAGCGCGCGTTCGAGTTGCGCCTGATACTCTTCCAAATCAAGCGACATGAATTGCCGCGCCCCCAATCGCGCGAACTTCTCCCGCGCCCGCCGGTACATCTCGCGCGCCGCGCCCGGACGCCCGATCTCCAAATGATGAAAGACCACCGCCGATTGAATCATCCCCTGCAAAAACAATTTCTCGCGCGGCCCCACCTCATCCATCCAACGCTCTTCCCAAGCGTCATGCGCCGCATGAAACTCGCCCGCATTGTACAGATCGATCCCCGCGATGTACTCCAACGGATACGCCGCCACATGCGCTGCCGTGTACGCTTCAAGTTCGCCTGTGCTGTGGTGAACGCCAGTCATTATACAAAGCAAATGATGAACGATGAACGCGGAATGATGAATGACCAGCCAGTAGCAAAAACATTTCATGCTTTCCTGCTGGCTACTGGCTACCTTTATTTCAATATCTCGGCACGCCGCGATCCACTTCGACAGACCAGCCGTCAATGCCGCCGGAGAGGTTATGCAGTTTGGTGAATCCCTGCCGCGCCAGCACAGCGCAGACCTGTGCGCTGCGAATGCCGTGATGACACATCACGACGATCTCAGCTTCCGGATCGAGCGTCCCCGCCCACTCCGCGAAACGACTGAGCGGCAACAACCGCGCGCCCCCGACCCGCGCCAACTCATACTCTTCCGGCTCGCGCACGTCGATGAAATCAATTTGCTCGCCGCGCTCCATGCGCGCTGCTACTTCCGCTGGCGAAATCGTTTGGTGGCTCATCATATTTTTCGGATTCTGAGTACCGCGCTATTGCGGAGCCGGCTGATGGAGAATTTTAACTTTACAATTCTTCTGAGAAATAGTCAGAATCTATACGCTTAATTTCGTAGGTGGTCGATAGCGACACTCCAACATTGTGATCAATCATTAGCTGCGCTAACTGCTCTCCATCTATCAACACTATTTTGCTTCCAATTGTTGAGACATAACCGTGCGCCTCATCTGTGAATCTGGATGTGGTGATAAAGACACCTTTGTTAGCACGCTGCCCTTGTAAAGCACCTGCAAACTGCTGCACATCTCTTCGCCCAACAGGATTTCCGTCCCACCTTTTAGCTTGGATATAAATCACATCTAGACCAAGCCGATCTTCTTTGATAATGCCGTCAATGCCGCCATCGCCACTCCTTCCGACAGCCTTTCCAGCGTCGCTGCGTGAGCCACCATAGCCCATTTTCACCAGCAACTCGACAACGAGCTTTTCAAAGAATGCCGGCGAAGATTGCTTGATGCGCTCCAAAAGTTGAGAAGCAAGGTTATCTCGTATTTTCTGATATTCGATTTCTAAAGATTCTTCAGGAGTTCGGGACTCCAATATCTCTTCCTCTTCCCTGATATTATTATTCGTATCAGAGCGCGTGGACTGGAACTCAACGAACTCTGGAAACTGTCTCAAGAATCTAACATTAATCGCAGGCGGATTTTGAGCTAGAACATCGAGACCTCTTTTCGATATTTTGAAGTAGCCTCTGCGTGTGGCTTCGAGCAAACCAGCTTTTCGCAAATATGTCGCTGCCCAACC
>JALZKK010000139.1 GCA_030859285.1 Acidobacteriota bacterium
AACCGCGTCGCCGCCGAAAGTCCGCACGGCGACGGCTCGATCTCGATGCTGGAGAAGCTGCTCTCGCGCTGGAAGGGGAAGCTCTTCGTCCTTGCGCTGCTCGGCTTCGCGGCGACCAGCTTTATTATCACGATCACCTTGTCGGCGGCAGACGCGACCGCCCACATCCTCGAAAATCCGTTCATCCATGATCTGCATTACCTCGATCATCCGGTAGCAGTCACGCTGGTCTTGATCGGGTTGCTTGGCGCAGTTTTCCTGAAGGGCTTTAAGGAGGCTATCGGGATCGCCGTGGTGCTCGTCGGCGCGTACTTGCTGCTAAACCTGATCGTGATCGGGTACGGCATCTATGAAATCGCGACGCACCCGGAAGTCTTGCCCCGTTGGAAGGATAATCTCTTCGCGCGGAGCAGCAATCCGCTGCTGCTCGTCGGCATGGCGCTGCTGCTGTTCCCCAAACTCGCACTGGGACTGTCGGGCTTTGAGACCGGAGTCGCCGTGATGCCGCTAGTGAAAGGCGGGCCAAGCGACACCCACGCACATCCGGCGGGCCGCATCCGCGATACGCGCAAGCTGCTGCGGACAGCGGCGCTGATCATGAGCGTGTTTTTGCTCACGAGTAGCTTAGTGACGATCACTTTGATCCCGCCCGAAGCCTTTCAGCCGGCAAGCGAGACGACGCCGAAGGGCGAGGCCAACGGGCGCGCTTTAGCGTATCTCGCGCATCATTTCTTCGGCGACGCCTTCGGCACAATTTACGACCTCAGCACGATCTTGATCCTGTGGTTCGCGGGCGCATCGGCGATGGCCGGACTACTGAACATCGTGCCGCGCTATTTGCCGCGCTACGGCATGGCCCCAAACTGGGCCAGAGCCGCGCGCCCGCTGACGATAGTCTTCACAGCGGTCGCCTTCATCGTCACGATCATCTTCGAGGCCGATGTGGACGCGCAGGGCGGGGCTTACGCGACGGGCGTGCTGGTGTTGATGAGTTCGGCGGCGGTGGCCGTCACGCTCTCGGCTTGGCGCAAGGGCCAGAGCCGCTTGAAAATAATGTTCCTCGTCATCGCGCTGGTCTTCGTCTATACGACAGTGGTCAACATCATCGAGCGGCCCGAAGGCATTAAGATCGCTTCGATCTTCATCATCGCCATCGTGAGTGCGTCGTTCCTCTCGCGAATCTGGCGCACGACGGAACTTCGCACCAGCAGAATTATCTTGGACGAAACCGCACAGGCTTTTATCAGAGAAGCTAGTCGCCGCGGCGACATTCGCATCGTGGCGAACCGGCGCGACCGGGGCGACGCGGGCGAGTATGAGTTCAAAGAGCGCGAGAAGCGCGAAGACAATCACATCCCGACGCGCGATGCTGTGATCTTTTTTGAAGTGAAGCCCGGCGACACTTCCGAGTTTTCCGGGGCGATGAGAGTGCGCGGCGTGGATGTGGAAGGTCATCGCGTGCTGCGGACGAAAAGCTCTGCCGTGCCGAATGCCATCGCGGCTTTCCTGCTGCACTTGCGCGACACTACCGGCAAAGTGCCGCACGTCTATTTCGGGTGGAGCGAGGGCAACCCGCTCGCGTACCTCTTCAAGTACGTCGCCTTCGGCGAAGGCGACACGGCTCCCGTCACGCATGAAGTGTTGCGACAAGCGGAAGAAGACCCGGAACGCCGTCCGGTCGTGCATGTTGGAGGATAAGAAACAGCGATCAATAGGCAGTGGTCGGCGAGCAGTAAAATGTGCGCGAAGAGTGGAAACTTGATTCGCGAGTCTGGGAGTGTTTTAGCAACAACTGACTGCTGATTATCGATTACTGATCGCTTACGCCGAAGGCAAAAATAAAGAGACAGCGCGGAGAGAAGAGCGGCGGCACGGCCCCTCTTCTCTCGTCCGCTCTCTAAACTCTTGCCTTTTGCTTTTTGCCTTCGGCGCAGCCGCGTCAGCCTTGCTGTCGCTCGCGGCCTGCGAGGAAGCATGAGCGGCAGAAGACGGGTCGTCCTTGCGACGGGTAAAAAGGTACGGTGGTTTGTTGGCCGCACTGCGCGCAGTTGACGGCCACTTCGATCCGCTGGCGCACGCCGGAGGCTTGCGCGGCGGCAATGGCGGCGAGCCGTTCGTTCTTCGCCTGCTTGCAGGGCTTACAACGCTTCGGCTCGTTCTTTAGTCCCTTATCGTGAAAGAAGACCTGCTCGCCAGCCGTCCAGATGAATTCCTCTCCGCAATCCACACAGCGAATCTGGCGATCTTGGAATTCTATTTCGGCCTGACTCCACTCGCCGTTGGCGACGATACTTGTAGCTGTTGCTTGTGACATGACTTATGATCCCCCACCCGGATTCCACGATCCTCAGGGCTGACGCTGGTGAGAGGTGTCGCCCGAAGGATAATGACAAGGTTTGATTTGGCGAGGTGGTAAACTGCTAACCACACCCACGCGATTGATTACTGGACGCGGCAAAGTTGTAACCAAAAGCGAAAAGACCGTTCTTTGACTGTGCAAAGTATATCTATCACAAAAATGTGTCAAGGCTTTTGCTGCCGACTCCGCAGCCGCACCACCGACTACTGAACGGCTGACACTCTAGCAGCCTGTTTTGTAAATCTTGACAGCTTCGATCCGCCGTGCCAGCATCCGCTGAACTTGCTCGGTCAGCCTTGGTGGAGAAACTCCCAACATCGTCATGAAAATTTTAGTCGTCGGCTCTGGCGGGCGTGAACACGCGCTCTGTCACACCTTGCAAAAAACATCGCGCCGGCCTTTGCGCCTCTACTGCGCGCCCGGCAATGACGGCATCGCGCAAATAGCCGAGTGCGCCGCCATCAGCGCGACAGACACCGACGCGCTCGCGCAATTCGCTGCCGAAGCGAAGATCGATCTGACAATCGTCGGAGGCGAAGCGCCGCTCGCCGCCGGACTGACCGATGAGTTTGTGCAACGAGGCTTAATCGTCGCCGGCCCCGACGCGCAAGCCGCGCGGCTCGAAGCCAGCAAGTCTTTCGCGAAAGAATTCATGGCTCGCCACAACATTCCGACCGCGCGCTTCCGCGTGGCCGATTCGGCGGACGCGGCGCGCGAGATTCTGCGCCGGAGTGAGTTCGGCGGCGAGAGTACGCCGGTAGTGATTAAGGCCGACGGGCTGGCGGCGGGCAAAGGCGTCGTCGTCGCACGCTCGCGCGCCGAAGCCGAAGCCACGATCACGGAGATGATGGAGCAGGGGCGCGTCGGCGTGTCGGCGGCGCGGCGCGTCGTTATCGAAGATGCTCTCACAGGGCCGGAAGCCTCGCTGCTGTTTTGGACGGACGGGCGCGATTACAAGCTGATGCCCGCCGCGCGCGATCACAAGCGCGTCGGCGAAGGCGACACCGGGCCGAACACCGGCGGGATGGGCGCGATCACAGATGCGGCAGTGCTTGACGCGCCGATGTTCAAGCGCGTGGTGCGTGAGGTCGTCGAACCGACGCTCAACGGGATTCGCG
>JALZKK010000249.1 GCA_030859285.1 Acidobacteriota bacterium
ATCTCGTGGACTTGCTTGGCGAGTTGGCGGCGGCGCTCTTCAGTGAGGGGCGGGATCGGCACGCGCACCAGCTTGCCGTCGTTCGACGGGTTCAGGCCGAGATCGGCAGCGCGGATCGCTTTCTCAATCGCGTTCAACTGCGTCTGGTCCCACGGCTGTACTGTGAGCATCTGCGGTTCGGGGACGTGAATTGAAGCCATCTGGCTGAGAGGCGTTGGCGTGCCATAGTAATCGACCATCACCGGATCGAGCAGGCCGACCGTTGCCCGCCCCGTCCGCACGCTCGCCAGCTTCTTCCGAAAATCATCGACCGCCGCTTCCATGCGCGGGCGCGTCTCTTTGATGACATCTTTCTCAGACATATCCTTCTCCAAGTGACGAGTGACGAGTGACGAGCAAGAATTTGTCTTTATCTCAGCACTCGTCACTCGTCACTGCTTTTCCATGCATACTTTCGTGCCGACGCCGGATTCGCCCATCGCGACGCGGGTGATGTTGCCGGGCGTCCGCATGTTGAAGACGATGATCGGCAGCCGGTTGTCCATGCACAGCGAGATGGCCGAAGCGTCCATCACTTTGAGTTGCTGTTCGAGGACTTCCCGATACGTGATGCAATCGTAGCGCGTCGCGGTCGGGTTCGTCACCGGATCGGCGGTGTAGATGCCTTCGACTTTCGTCGCCTTCAAGATCACCTCGGCCTTAATCTCAAGCGCGCGGAGCGCCGCCGCCGAATCGGTCGTGAAATACGGATTGCCCGTGCCGCCGGCGAAGATCACGACGCGGCCTTTTTCCAGATGCCGGATGGCGCGGCGGCGGATAAATGGCTCGGCGACTTCCGGGATATTCAAGGCCGACAGGATGCGCGTATAGACGCCGACTTTTTCGAGCGCGTCTTGCAAGACGCAAGCGTTCATCACAGTGGCAAGCATTCCGATATAATCGGCGGTCGAGCGATCCATTTTGCCCGCGCTCTTGGAAACTCCGCGAAAAATGTTGCCGCCGCCGACGACGATTGCCGTCTCGACGCCGCGATCATGCACGTCCCTGATCTCTCCGGCGACGGCGCGTGCGACTTCAACATCGACGCCATAATTCTGCGCGCCCATCAAGGCTTCGCCCGACAACTTCAACAGTATCCGGCGATAGACAGGGACGGTCTCCGCGGCTTGCGCTTCAGCTTGTGCCATCTTCCATCTCGCGTGATTAGTGACTCGTGAGCGGGTCTTCCTGCTCGTCACTTGTCACTCATCACTTATCACTGTTTTATTGATTACCGGCCAGCGCGGCCACTTCGCCGCCGAAATCATCGTCGCGTTTCGCCAAGCCTTCGCCCATTTTGTAGCGCGCGAAGCGGCGGACGGTAATGCGCTCGCCGGTGCTGGCGATCTTATCGGTCAGCAGATCGTTGATCGTCTTCGCCGGGTCTTTGACGAACGGCTGATCGAGCAGCACGGCCTCTTCGTAGTACTTGTGCAAGCGGCCTTCGACGATCTTATCGATCACTTGGTCGGGTTTGTTCGCGTTCTTCGGATCATTCTGAGCCTGCGCGCGCGCGATCTCGCGTTCTTTGTCGAGCGTGTCAGTCGGCACTTCCTCGCGCGTCACGTAACGCGGCTCGGCAGCGGCGATGTGCATCGCCACGTCTTTGATGAGTTGCTGAAACTCTTCGGTGCGCGCGACGAAATCTGTCTCACAATTGACTTCGACGAGGACGCCGACCTTGCCCCCCATGTGAATGTAAGAGCCGACCGCGCCCTCGGCAGCGATGCGTCCTTCTTTCTTCTTCGCCGATGCGAGGCCGCGCTTCCGCAAAATTTCAATCGCCTGCTCTTCGTTGCCGTCCGCTTCGTTCAGCGCGTTCTTGCACTCCATCATCCCCGCGCCCGTCTTCTCCCGCAGCGCCTTGACTGCTGCCGCCGTAATCTCCGCCATGTCTATAAATCTCCTCAAGAAAAGAATTCAGGAGCCAGAAGTCAGAAGTCAGAATAAAGATTTCGCTTTTCTATTCTGACTTCTGGCTCCTGAATTCTGGATTCTGTGAAAAAGCGCAGCCCGGCGGTGAAGTCCGCTTCGAGAGCTGCGCTCGCCGAAATTCTAAATGAGCAGTCTAGGATCAGTCTTACATCTTTGCTGAAAACTGAAAACTGACTACTGCTTACTTTTTAACTTGCGACGCCGACAGTCTCCGCGTCCTTGCTCTGCTCCGGAGAAGTAGAGCCGGGCATCTGCGCTTCGCCGCCGCCGGTCGCGCCGGCTACCGGCGCGCCGGCTCCGGCCTGTGCGTGATCGCCGATGCTGTCGGGTTGCTGGCCGGTCTTGCCGAAACCTTGATTGCCGGGCGAAGACATTTGAATCTCAGGCGTGACGGCTGTCGCCTCCGCTGGCGCTGCCGGCTGCGCGGTCTCGGTCGGAGTCGTCGCCGGCACGCTGGCAGTCTCGGTCGCTTCTTCGTCAGCGCCTTTGGATTGCATCTGCTGGCCTTCGATCACCGCATCGGCGATGCGCGAGGCGAAGAGGCGGACGGCGCGCAGCGCATCGTCGTTGCCGGGAATCACATAATCCACGCCGTCAGGCGAGCAGTTGGTATCCACGACGGCAATGACCGGAATGCCGAGCCGGTTCGCTTCTTGGACGGCGATCTCTTCTTTTCGCACATCGATGATAAAGATCGCGTCGGGCAGGCGCGTCATGTTCTTGATGCCGGAGAGATTTTTCTCCAGCGTCTCGCGCTCGCGGTCGAGCTTGATGCGCTCCTTCTTGGTCAGCATCTCGTAACGCCCATCGGTCTGCATCGAGTCGAGATCGCGCATCCGCTTGATCGACTTTTGCACCGTTTGGAAATTAGTGAGCAAACCGCCGAGCCAGCGTTGGTTGATGTAAAACTGATTGGCGCGCGTCGCCTCTTCGCGGATCGCGTCCTGTGCTTGCCGCTTCGTGCCGACGAAGAGAATGGTCCGCCCCCGATCCTCACTCGCCAGGGTGGTGACATACTGGATCGCGGCGCGGAACATACGCTGCGTCTTCTGCAGGTCAATGATGTTGATGCCGTTGCGC
>JALZKK010000252.1 GCA_030859285.1 Acidobacteriota bacterium
CCACAGGAGTGCGGATGCCGCGCTTGCCGAAACGACCGTTGAGCGCGCGGTAAATCTGGCCGGCGATGGCCGCCGGGACGTGCGCGCGCGAGTCCGAGCCGCGTGTGATGACGGCGATGGCGAGGCGCGGATCTTCCACCGGCGCGTAAGATGTGAAGAGTCCGACCCATTGGCTGCCTGCGCCGATGCAAGTGCCGGTCTTGCCGGCGATGGTCTGCGCGGGATCGTAAGACTTCTTGCCCGATCCATAATTGACCGCGCCGATCATGCCGGGCAGCATCCGGCGCAACACGTCCGGCGGGATGTTCAACTGGCGGCGGACTTCCGTCTTAAATTTAACGTTCTCTTCCGGCGTGCGCGGCAGGTGCGGCACCAGCAGCGTCCCGCCATTGGCGAAGAGCGAGGCGAGCGTCGCCAACTGCACAGGCGTCACTTCGTAACTGTCGCCGTGCGAACTCATGCGCTGGATCGTCTGCGCGTTCTCAAAGAGCGGGATGCGTCCAGCAAACTCGTTTGCGTGATTGATCCCGGTACGCTCGCCCAAGCCGAATTGCCGGGCGTAGCTTGCCAGACGATCAAACCCGACGCGGCTGCCGACGCGCTGGAAAAAACCATTGTGCGAGTAAGCGAGCGCGTCCGTCAGATCGAACTGGCTCAACGTCGCGGCAGTACTGATCTGCTGCTGCGGCTGTTCGATCACGCCTTCTTCCAATCCGGCGAGGCCGGTCACGAGCTTGATCGTCGAGCAAGGCTTGAAGCCACGCCGCACGCCCCAGTCTTGATTGACGACCGTATAGACGCGACCAGTCTTCGGGTCCATCACGACAACCGAGCCGGCGTAGTTGCCGAGCGCGGCCACGGCGGCGCGGCGCACTTCCAAATCCTCGCCGGTCGGATCATCCTTCTGCACGTTCGCCGCCACTTCTTGCCGGAACGACTGATCGATAGCCCGTTGGCGCGCGATGGCGGCGCGGCGCGCTAACTCGGCGCGGCGCGCGGCTTCCGCACGGCGGCGGCGCTCCGCAGCCTCACGGCGAGCTTGCGCCAGACGCTCGCGGCGCGACGGCTTCCGACTGTCTTTTGCCGTTCGCGAATTTTTCTTCGCGCTGTGCGTGTCCTTCGCCGATTTAGCGGGGGATGCTTTCGCGCGCCCTTTTTCGGCGCGCGAGTTACGCGCTTGGCTTGTGGATTTCTTCTTGGCGGGCGCGGCGGCGGGTTTCTTGGCCTTCTTGCGTTGAGCGGCATGGCCGTCAACGGCGATGAAGGACAGGCTGAATATTACGGCAACGAGGAGCCGGGTAGAGGTCCGAAACGTTTGCGTCATGTATTAAACCCTCTCTGGAAAAACTATCGAGAGCCGGGCCGCGTCTGAAAGCAAACCGCCGCACCCGGATGATTGCTGCTACAGGTTGAAGAGCTTCGTCAACGAGACTTCTTTGAAGAATGTGCGCGAGCGGTGCGCCAGAGTTACCTGAACAACCTAGAGTCCGAGTTGCTGATAGGGCCGCTTCCGTGCCGTTCCTGCAAAAAGGAAGTCTTTAGCTTTTGTTGTTACCTTACTGTCTGGTGTGTCAGGAGAGACAACCCCCCCAGAGTCTCCGGGAGGTTTGCGTTGGAGACAGTCGCGACTATAACATCTGAAATTGCAGAGGGCAACAAGTTTAATTGCGGATTGCGGATTGAAAGTCTGTCTTAAATCCGCAATCCGCAATCCGCAATTTTCAATGGATGTGTTTCGACTTCTCAACAGCTTTCGCGTGCGGCTCTTGCTCGTGCTGGCCGCATTGCTTGTCGCCACGCTGGGTGTGCAGTTCTATTTGAATTACCGCGCCGAGCAGGAGCGCGCCCGCACCATCGCCGGGCAGGAGCAAGCCCTCGCTGCCGGCATCTCGCTCGCCGTGCAGAGTTTCTCGACCACTGCGCGCCTCGAAGAACTGAATCAAGAGCCGAGCTTTCGCTTGGGTGAAAAGTACGGCGGGCGCGTCACAAACATTCTCATCGTCAAGGACGACGGGCGCGTGCCGGGACAGATCGATGGGGCAGATACAATTGATGATAGCCTCAACCCGGAGTTGAATCCGCTACCCCTCGACGATGGCACGGATAAGTATTTCATGGTGGCCGAAGCGCAACTGCCCCGCCTCGTCGATGCCGGCCAAGCCCAGGCCTCGCGGACGGTAGCGGGCGAACCGCGAGCTTT
Source organism: Acidobacteriota bacterium (assembly GCA_030859285.1). Lineage (GTDB taxonomy): Bacteria > Acidobacteriota > Blastocatellia > Pyrinomonadales > Pyrinomonadaceae > JACCRA01. The sequence continues at coordinate 2,201 of JALZKK010000252.1, forward strand.
CACGATCTCTGCTAAGACGGACAAAGGTCTCAACTACATCGTCGTCGTCCTCGGCTCTGTGCCGACACCCGGCAGCCAATCGCCGTGGCAAATGGCTCGCCCGTTGCTGCCGACGCTCGTCATTTTACTGCTCGCCATTTCCGGGACCGGACTGCTCGTCTGGCGCTTCACCCGACCGCTCAATGAATTGTCGAGCGCTGCGCGCCGTGTCGCCGCCGGTGACTTCAACTTCCACGTCCCGGCGGCCAACCGCTCCGACGAGATGGGCGCGCTGGCACGTGTCTTCGACGAGATGATCACCCAACTCGGTGGCTTGCGCGAACTGGAAGGACGCTTGCATCAGGCCGAACGCTCGGCGGTCGTCGGGCGACTCGCCTCGGCCATCGCGCATGAAATCCGTAACCCGCTCAACTACATTAATCTGACGCTCGATCATCTCCGCACGAGCCTTGCGCCCGCAGACGAGCAGAAACGCGCGATTGTTCAGCGCTTGATCGATCAACTCAAAATCGAAGTCGCGCGCATCAACACGCGCATCACGGAGTTTCTTAAATACTCGCGCACGGCGCAGCTTGAGCTGCGCCCGCTCAACTTGCGCGCCGAGATCGAAGACGCGCTCCGCATCGTCGAAGCCCAAGCCGCCGAGAGCAATATCGAGACGCACATCGAACAGCGCAGCGACTTGCCGCCCGTCCTCGGCGACGCCGATTCTTTACGTTCTGTCTTCACAAACCTTATCATCAACGGTGTGCAGGCGATGGAGGGCAACGGCCATCACGGCGGGCGCTTGACGATCACGCTCTCAGCGGAACAACCGGGAGCAGCGCGCGTCGATGTCTCCGACACCGGGCGCGGCATCGCCGCCGCCGATCTGGCGCAAATTTTCGAGCCGTATTTTTCGACCAAAGAGACCGGCACGGGCCTCGGCCTCGCCATCGTCAAAAAAGCCATTGACGATCATCAAGGCACGATCTCCGTCACCAGCCAACAAAACGAAGGCACCACGTTCACGGTCACACTTCCGACAGAGAGGATAGAGGATAGAGGATAGAGGATAGAGGATAGTGAGAAGACAAATTCTTTACTACCCTCTACCCTCTACTCTCTACCCTCTTAGAATTGAGAATGGGACGCAAAAACATACTCGTCGTGGACGACGATAAGCCGCAGCGGGAAATCTTGGAAATGATTTTATCGGGCGAGGGCTACGAGGTGACGACCGCCGCTTCGGGCGAGGCGGCGTTGAAGTTTGCGAAGGAGCGGCGCTTTGATCTCGTGCTGACCGATCTCAAGATGACCGGGATGGACGGCATTGAGTTGTTGCAAAAGCTGCTCGCTTACGACTCTTCGATCATCGTGGTTTTGTTGACCGCGCATGGCTCGATTGATTCGGCCAAAGATGCCCTGCGGCGCGGCGCGTTCGATTATCTGGAAAAACCTTACGAGCGCGAGGCGCTGTTAGAAACGATCCGCCGCGCGCTGACGAAACTCGACGCGCTCGACGCCGAGATCATTTCGGACTCGCCGGAGATGGAATCCGTCAAGAAAATGATCTTAAAAGTGGCGCGCTCAAGCTCGACCGTGCTGATCCGTGGCGAGTCGGGGACGGGCAAGGAATTGATCTCGCGCGCGATTCATAACCAAAGCCCTCGCGCCACAGAGATGTTTCAGGCCGTCAACTGCGCTGCGATCAACGAGAACCTGCTTGAGTCCGAACTCTTCGGCCACGAGAAAGGCTCCTTCACCGGCGCGCACGCCGAGAAGAAGGGACTATTTGAAGTGGCGGATCGCGGCACGCTCTTTCTCGACGAGATTGGCGAGTTGGACATTAGTATGCAGGCGAAACTCCTGCGCGCCTTGCAGGAGCGCGAGATACGTCGCGTCGGCGGCACGAGGCCCATCAAGATCGATGTCCGCGTCGTCGCCGCCACGAATCGAGACTTGCGCGCGATGGTCGCCGACGGTCGCTTCCGTGATGATCTCTATTACCGCATCAACGTCCTCTCCATCGACGTGCCGCCCCTGCGCGAGCGCCGCGAAGATATTCCGGTGCTAATCAATTTCTTTCTCAAGAAGCATACGCGCAATACCTCGCGTCTGATTCGTGGGCTGACAACCGAAGCGCGCAAAGTAATACTCGAATACGCTTGGCCGGGCAACGTCCGCCAACTCGAATCGGCCATCGAACGCGCGATCCTACTCGCCGAAGCTGATCTCATCACCATCGAAGACTTGCCGCTCGAAGTCCGCCAAGAATCGCACCCGGCAGCGGAAGGCGGCGGCTTCAAGCTGCCTGCCGAAGGCATCTCGTTTGAAGATTTTGAGCGCAACTTACTCATCCAAGCAATGGAGCGCACCGACTACAACATCACCAAGGCGGCCAAACTTCTCGGCCTCACCTTTCGTACCCTACAATACCGCCTAGAAAAGTTCGGCATCAAACGCGCGGACAAGAAAGGGGCGGAAGAGGAAGATGAGGACTGAAATGATGAATGCGGAATGATGAATATAACGACGGCATTGCATGTCATTCATCATTCCGCATTCATCATTTCCTTCTGAGGCATGAAGAATGAATCTTATCGAAATACTTGGTCTGGGATTTGGCGCGGCGTGGACTTCGGGGATCAATCTATACGCAACAGTCGCGGTGTTGGGACTGTTGCAGCGCTATGAGATCGCGCATTTGCCGGGCGGGCTGCAAGTTCTCGATAACCCGTGGATCATCGGCGTCGCGCTATTCCTCTACGTGATCGAGTTTGTCGCGGATAAAGTGCCTTACGTCGATTCAGTGTGGGACGCGCTGCACACGTTCATCCGCGTGCCGGCGGGCGCGCTCTTGGCTTTCGCGGCGACGACCGGCATGGAGCTTTCGCCGGCAGTGCAGATCGTCGCTTTCCTCATCGGCGGCAGCCTCGCGCTCTCCACGCACGGGACCAAAGCGACCGTGCGCGCCGCCGCCAACACCAGCCCCGAGCCTTTTTCCAACTGGGGACTCTCGCTCGCCGAAGACGTGATCGCTGTCGGCGCGATCATCCTCGCCGTCATGCACCCGGCGATCATCATCGGCGTCATCATCATCTTTCTCCTGCTCCTCGTATGGATACTGCCGAAGGTCATCCGCGCCTTGCGCCGCCTCTTTCGCAGCGCGCAAAATTTCTTTCAAGGCCGCCGCGTACCCGCACATCTTTAGGAACTCGCGCATCGCTGGGAGCGCGGACGTCCTGTCCGCTAAACGTGCGGCAGCACGCTAATGCGCTTTCGTTGACTCGCGCTTTGAATGATAATGCATAATCTTTTCGCGCTGGCGCGCTCACTGTGGACGGGACGTCCGCGCTCCCAGCACGAGCAGCCTTTAGTTTTTCATCTTGCAGGACTGCCTGCTTGAGACTTTGCCGCCGAGACCTTAGACTCACACGCATGAGTCGAATACATTTCGCTTTAATAATTTGCTCGCTGGCGTTGGTCTTGCCTGCCTGCTCGCAGCAACAGCAAACCACGTCTGATCTACCGGCTAATCAAGCACACGCAGTCTCGTCGGACAGTTCGGAGGCGGCGAAAATTCCGCTCAGTGAAGTTGTGCGCGTGAGCGTTGCGCCGGTGGCTTTGAAGGCGGGCGGCGCGGGCGAAGCGGCAGTGCGTTTGGCGATTGCAGATGGGTATCACATCAACGCCAACCCGCCGACTTATCCGTATCTGAAAGCGACGGAGATCGAGATCGCGCCGGAGGCGGGCGTGACCGCAAGCAAGCCGACGTACCCGCCCGCGCTGACGAAAAAATTCGCCTTTGCTGAAGATCAGCTTGCGGTTTATGAGAGCGAGGCGTTGATCAATGTGCCACTCCGCGCGAGCAATAACGCATCGGCGGGCGCGCGCACGCTCCGCGCCAAGATTCGCGTGCAGGCGTGCGACGAAGAGAAATGTTTCCCGCCGCAGAATCTAGAAACGACGATCCCGTTGACGATCAATTGATTCGCGTGCCGATGCAACAGCCAGAGTCTCTGCAATTCTCAATGCTGCGTGAACGCCTGTGGAGCATTGTATCGGTTATCTGCCTGATCGTCGCGGCTGTCTTTGTGTGGCGTTGGCAGCTCGACGTGGCCTTCGTCGTGGCGACGCTCGGCGTGCTGGCGTGGTTCCTCGACGTTCGCCACCGCCTCCGCCCCGCGCGCAGCGAAGCAGACGAATTAACCGGAGCTGAAAATGTTGCTGAACGAGATGAAGATCAGACAGCGGACAATTGACCACGGATGACGGACAATCCCTCACCGCAAATCATCAAAAGACAACTGAAGATCATCGGTCGCGGACGGCGGGCGGCGGTTGGCACGGGCGGTCTTCGTGCCGTCGAGGGCTTCGCGGACGGAGGGCAGGTGAAAGCGGAGCAGATGCGGCGTCAGGCGGACGACGGGAATGCGCCCTTCGCGCGCCAGACGCAAAACGGTCGAGGCGCTGATTTGGAGGACGGCGGCCAGTTGTCGCGCCGTCAGAAATTCTTGACGGGTTGCTTGATTGGCGTGGGCGTCATCGTTCACGGCAAACATTCTCGCGCTTGTCGGGTTTACGGCGCGTCTGGTTTGAGGGTCAGGGCGATGCGATAGACGGCGGCTCCTTCGACGCTGACTTCTTGCGTCGCGGCTTGCATCCCGTTCATCTTGGCAGTCACGCGATAGCGCGCGGGTTCCGGTTTTAAGCGAAAAGAGAAAGCGCCGGTCTCGCTCGTCAGCCGCCCGTCGATCTTTTTGGGCGCACCGTCGGGGCCGATGCGGGCTAATTCGATCTTCACGCCGGGCAGGCTGCGGCCTGCGGCGTTGAAGACGCTGCCGCGCAAGAAAGCGAGCGTGCCTTCGTCAATGGGGATGGAGAGCGTGCCGCCTCTGATCGTGTGAACTTTGCCGGCTTCGACATCGACATCCTTTAATTCGGCGACGCTCAGGCCCGGTTTGCGAAAGACGACGGAATAGCGGCCCGGCATGATCCCTCTGATCTCGAAGCGGCCTTTGCGATCCGTCTCGCCGCGCGCGACTTCGGTCTCGCCTTGACGCACGACGACTTTAACGTCCGCCGCGTTCAAGCCTTCCGGCGCGACGACTTTACCTTTGATGCCGCCCGGCTTACCGCCTTGTCCGGCGGCGGCGACAGAGACGGCGGCAATGAGCAGCAACCATAAACAGCGATTGATCGTTCTAACTCTCAGCATACATTTTGTTTGAGTTCTTCGTCTGGGGGAGCAAGCAGCCCGATGAAACCGCGCCATTATACACAGGGTCACGGCAGACGGTCACTGCGGCGCGAGGGCTGTCAGGGTTGATGCTTGGAAGTTCGAGCGCTGTTGCCTCGCCGTCTGGCTTGCGCCCCACCAGAGTTTGTATAATGCGTATTGTCTTCCCCGCGCGAACGTCATCCGCAGGGTTCTAAAATTTATCGTTCGACTCGATGAAAACGTATTGGCTCAAGCCTTCATCCGTCCATACTCTAACGCGCTCTTGCGCGCTGCTGTGTTGCGCGCTCTTGCTTCTCGTCACGCCGGTCGCTTTTCCGCAAGACGCGCAATCTCCGCAACAACGTCCGCGCCGCGTGCTACCGCCAGATTTACTGCCCGCAGAGCAGGATGAAGTCTATCGCGTGGACACAGACCTCGTGTTGGTTGACGTGACGGTGACAGATGCGGAGGGGCGTCCGGTGCGCGATCTGCGTGCTGAGGATTTCAAGCTCTATGAGGAAGGAGTCGAACGCCCGCTCGCTTTCTTCAATTTAGAACGGCGCGGCGGCGTGAAGCGACCGGTCGCAATCGTCTTCGCGCTGGACGTGTCAGGCAGCGTGACGCGCGAAGAGATGGCGCGTTTGAGCGAGGCGATGTACGCTTTTTCGCGCCGCTTCGCCGACCGCGATTCCGTCTTTGCAGTAATGAGCTTCGGCACGCGCGTCAACGTGCTGCAAAAATTCACGAACGATCAAGAGAAACTGGAGCGCGCTTTCGCCCGGCTCGCCCGCGAAGAGAACGGAGCCTCGACGCACGCTTATGACGCGGTGGACGATGCGATCCGGCTCTTGGTGCGGAGTGCGCCACGCACGCGCGAGCGGCGGCTGTTGAAACGCGCCGTCGTGATGGTGACGGACGGCTTCCCCGTCGGTGATACGGTCGCGCCCGAAACGGTCATCGAACGCGCCAACGCCGCAGATGTCAGCGTCTATACGGTGACACTGCCTTCGGTCTCGCCGCTGCTGGCGTCGGTGAGCCCAACCCGCGCGCCACTGCCGACGCCGCTCGATGTCAGCGGACTGGTGGAGAAGACCGGCGGCCAAAGCGTCTATGCCGTCGAGAAAGATTACGAGCCGCTCTTTCGGAATCTCGCCGAAGAAGTCACGTCCACCTACGTCCTCGCCTTCTACCCGCCCGAAGAGAAACGCCGCGACGGTCGCTACCATTCGATCCGCATCGAGTCCAAGCCCGGACTCACCGTCCGCCAAAGCCGCCCCGGTTATCAAGCCGAGCGTCCGCCAAATACGAAGAAAGAACCTATTAGTCCGTCACGCTGACGTTGAGGTGTAGAGTTCACGCATCAGCTGGTCTTGTTTCGCCACCGCAACTCACAGGTTGAACTCTAAATTCATCATCTTTACTATGACTGACTACTACCTCATCGCAAAGATAAAGCCCCGCTTAATCTCAACAAGACGGAAAGATCGGCCTCATGCTGGGAGCGTGGACGGCCCGTTTGCAATGAGCGTGCCAGTGCGAATAAATCGTGCGCGATCACACGACGCGCGAGTGCAAGCGAAACTTTTCTTCGCGCTCTCGCGCTCACGGCGGACGGGCCGTCCGCGCTCCCAGCACGTGCAATCTCTCTCCGCATAAAGTCGCCACCAAAAACAGTAAGCAGGAGGCGAACAGCCACACTAAAAAACTGTTTCGCCTCCTGCTGATTGTTTGTCTTTGATTAGTCCCGACGCCGCGCTTTAGTAGTCGTCTTCGTCATCGCCCAAATCGTCATCGTCTTCATCGACGATGTCGAGTTCGACGGGATCGAGGCCGACCACTTCCAGCTCAGTCCCGCATTCCTCGCACACGACGGCGTCGCCTTTGTCGGTGTCCGTATCGACGTGGACATCGGCTGCACATTCAGGACACGTTCCGGTTGGCACTTCTCTCCACCTCCAGAGCTTCCAAGTCTTGGAATGAAGACCGCCCGCGAAGTTTCCGGGGAGACCTCCACCTTGCAAATGATTCGGGTTAGAACTGCCGACAATCTAACCGCGCCCGCCATATTTTGCAATACCGTTTTTGCACGCGCACGTAAGCGGGGAAATCTTCTCCCGACTTGCAACCGGGACAGTCGATCCTGAATCTAATTTTATTGATGAAGACGGACCTGCAACGACATAGAATTGTTCGTCGCAAGCAATGGTGGTAAACTTACACCGTTCTTCGTTAAAGCAATCGTTGTTCTAACACATTCGCGGTATCAATAGCCGCTCAATCGATCAGCAAATAGTTCATCCTGAACGTTTGCTTTCACATCGCTCTTAATCACCCCCACGTCCCAACCCTGCTCATTTTGACTGTCTGGACTGTGATCGCGAGTCCGGCAGAGGAAGGAATCAAGCCTATGAATCGTCAGCTCTCTCGCAACGGCATGGTCGCGCTTTTAGTCGTGCTGACTCTCAACTTTTCGGCTCTCGCCCAATCGGATAACGCAGCCTTCCCCCACATCAAGATCAAGAACTTCGGCCAGATGGACGACCGCTTTTATCGCGGCGCGCAGCCGAAGGAAAACGATTACAAAGACCTCGCTGCACTTGGCATCAAGACCGTCATCGATCTGCGCCACGAAGCGGAAGAATACGCAAAACCTATCGTCGAATCACTCGGCATGAAGTATGTCAACATCCCGATGATCGCTAAAAAGTATCCGAAGGAAGAACACGTCGCAGCCTTCTTGAGCCTCATCAACGAGCCGGCGACGGGCAAATTTTACGTCCACTGCGCCGGCGGACGCCATCGCACCGGAACCATCGGCGCGGTTTATCGCTTTAACTTCTATGGTTGGAACTACGATCAAGTCTATCGAGAGATGAAGGACTACGATTATTACAGCCGTTGGGGACACGGCGACTTTAAGAAGTACGTCCAAGAGTACTGGCAGCGCGTCCAGACGCATCAAGTTATTCCGACAACCGCCGCCAGCGTCACTTCAATCTTGCAGTAAGCGCATATCCCAATAGCAAAGAAATAAGGTCGCTCGAATCCGGGCGGCCTTATTTCTTTGCCATTCTCTTTCCTGCGCGCCTACTGATAAATGTACGAGTCACTCTTCTGCTGCTCCCACTCGATGCCTTCGATATTGCCGCGATCAACGGCCAGCATTTCGTCGTTCAATTGGTCGGTCGGGACGAAGATGCTGATGCTGACATAGAAGACGATGCAGCCGATTGGCTCGGCCTCATCGGGCGGATCGAGTTGGCGGACTTCGTAGTTGAATTTGTGTCGCCGGAAGATGCGCTTGAGCGCGGCCTGCGTCGTGTCGGTGTTGCGCGTGCGGACGGTCAATTCCATCGAGCGGTAAATCTTGATCACCTCGTAATACTCCAAGCCCCAGAGCAACGGCAGCACAAACAGCGCGAGGACTACAGCCAAATCCCAACGTCCAACGCCTGTCGCCAATCCGATGGCAAGGCTGACGAGCAGCACCGTGATCTCTTTCGGATCGCGGATATTGGTGCGGAAGCGGACGAGAGACGCGGCGGCGAAAATGCCGAAGGCCCGCGCCGCATTATCGCCGACGATCATCATCAGCGATGAGGCCACGACCGCAAGCAGAATTTGCGTCTGCGCGACGAAAGGATTGCGTTGGAGCAACGGCAAATCTTTGCGCGGGCGGAAAGCGAGAATTGTCGCCAACAATGCCGCCAACGCGAGCCGCACCAAGATGCGAGGAATACTCACCGTCAAGCTCTCAGGTTGCGCCGCGCCCGTCGGCGCGCTCTCGTCGATGCCAAAAATTTCCGACATGATCGAGCCGCCAGAATCGGCGGGGGTCGGCGTGGCCTCTGCGCGCGGCAGTTCGTCAGCCGGCGGAACTTGTGTTGGCTGCGCCGCGTTTTGGTTCGCCGTCTGCGCCGCCGGCGCGGCAGGCCGCTCGTCCTGCCGCGACAAATAGAGCGCGACCAGTCCGAAGCCCAACAGCCCAGCGATCACCGGAATCAAATACAGCAGTAATTGCTTGCGCCGCCGTCGCTGCAAACGTTCATTAGCACTTTGGCTCATCGATTTTGTGCAGCCTTGTTCTGCAATTTTTTTTAGTCACGAAGGACACGAAGCAGCCTTTCAGATTGAGCCTCTGGGAAAGTGATTGTCTTGCGGCTCTGCCGCCTGCTGTGCGGTGAGATTGTGGCTCACCGTCGAGCATGGGAGCAACCACCTGCAAGGCTGCGCCTTGCACGGCGGCGGAGCCGCCAAGTCTAAGAGTGCCACTGACGGAAAGGCCGAGCCTTTCCGCACTAGCCGGGCGGCAGAGCCGCAATTGCTCGTTTACTTTTGCAAGAAGTCTATTCTTCTTCGTGTTCTTCGCGCCCTTCGTGTTTCACCAGCCCGGATTATCGCGCCCGC
>JALZKK010000253.1 GCA_030859285.1 Acidobacteriota bacterium
GTCTCGTGCTGCTCGCCGTGCTGACGCTCGACCTCGCCAGCTTTGGTTGGTTCAGCGAATGGCATTACGACTCGCCGGGTGAGGGGATCGTCTCGCCGCCGGCCTTCGCTGCTCCGTACAAGGCGGCGCTCGCGCAGACGCACCAACGTCTGCTGCCGGTCCGCGGCGCACTCGGCGCGCCCGGCGAATTTCCGCCGAATCTTTCTCAATTGTGGGAACTGCCCAGCGCCAGCGGCTATGGGCCTTTGATGCTCTCAAGAGTGAGCCGGCTCTTGTCAATGGTCCCTTACGGGGCCGTCGATGAGTCGTGGCAGGACGCGGCGAATCGCAGTCTCGATGTGTTCGCCGTGCGCTACGTGGTGCTGCCCGGCGACCAGCGAGCAGGCTTTGAGGGCGGTGCGTCCGGCGACCGTTGGGGGACCAATGATTTGAGCGTAACCCTCGGCTCAGGTTGTGGTGACACGCGGCCCGACTCTTTCCGTGTTGACTTGCCGACGCCCGTGCGCGCCACACAACTTGGCGTCGTCAGCGCGTTGGCGTGTTCGTCGCAAGTGGCCGACGGCGCAACTGTGGCGCGCGTGACGCTGATAGACATCGAAGGGCAAGTATTTGAGCAACACATCGCAGCCGGGCGCGATACTGCCGAGTGGGCCTTTGATTGCGCGGACGTGCGCCCGCAGATGAAACACGGGCGGGCCACGCTGTTTAGAAGTTACCCGGCAGAGCGGGAACATATTCGTTGCGAAGGGCATGATTATGTCAGCACGCTCCGGTTGCCCGCCGCCGGCTCGATCAAGAGTCTGACCTTTACTTGGGTCGGAACTGCGGGCGCGCTTGCGCTCAAGAAAATTCGCTTGCTCGACGAACCGAGCGGGCAGAGCCATCCAATCACGCCTGCCTCTCTCGCGCTGGCGGACGGCGCGCGCTGGCGGCTTTCGCAGAGTACCGGCCAGAGCGATATTTATGAGAATCTGCGGGCGATGCCGCGTGCATGGCTGGTCCATGAAGTGATCGGCGTGACAGCGGAGGAAGCGCTCCGAGCGATCAAGTCGTCGCGGCTGTCGGACGGGCGCGCCTTCGATCCGTCGCAGACTGCGCTGGTAGAAGAGCCGTTCACTTTCAAAGCGGAAAGACCCGCCGCGTCAGCAGACACGCCTCAAGTGTTGAAAGCGTCCAGTGATGTCGTCGAAGTGCAGACAGATTCGACGGCGGCTTCTTTCCTCGTGATGAGCGACGTGTATTATCCGGGCTGGCAGGCGACGATTGACGGGGCCGCCGCCCGTCTGTGGCAAACCAACTATGCGCTACGCGGCGTGTCTCTGCCGCCCGGACGACATATCGTGCGCTTAGAATTTAAGCCGGGAGCTTTTTATCAGGGAGCCGCCGTGAGCGCCGTGTCGCTGTTGACGCTCGCGGCCTTCACTCTCTTTCAAGCGCGGCGCGCGCACATCCAGCGAAGGCGAGCGCCAGACGAATAATTTCAGTTGCCGGTATGAATGCTACGTCTGAATTGACGGCGATCTTGTTATGCGGCGGGAAGGGCGAACGGCTGAAGCCGTACACCGACACGCGGCCTAAGCCGCTCGTGCAGCTTAACGGTCGCCCGCTGCTCGCTCACCTGCTGCGGTATCTTTCGGCGGCGGGGATCACTCGATTCGTTATTTGCGTGGGCTACAAGCATGAAGCCATCGAAGTGTTCGTCCGCGATCACGCCGATCCTGCGTGGGAAATCACCTGTCTCAACTCCGGCGAGGTGAGCATGACTGATCGTCTTCTCGACGCTCGCAAGCAAATAGTCGGACCGGCGCTGATTTGTTATGGCGACACGCTGGCGAATGTTGACTTGCGCGCTTTGCAGAATGAACACCGCACGAGCGGCGCGTTGATGACGTTGACTACTTACCCTTTGTACAGTCCTTTCGGTATCGTCAGCTTCGACGCGGCGCGGCGCGTCTCTGACTTTCGCGAGAAGCCTCTGCTGCCTTATTGGATTAACATCGGCTTTATGTTGTGCGAGCCGGAGGCCTTCAACTTCCTGCGGCCTGCCTCTGACATGCCGGACTTTTTATCAGCGCTGGCCGTAGCCGGTGCGCTCTACACACATCAGCATACGGGCCGGCACTTGACCATCAACACGGAAAAAGATCGGGAGTTGGCGGAAACGCAAATGGTTGATTTTTTCACGCACATGGAAGGACACGTTCGATGAGAAAGAGACGGATGCTCGTCACCGGCGGTTCCGGTTTCATCGGCTCGCACTTGGTCCATCGGCTGCTCCGCGAGGGGGCCGAAGTGGGCATCACCGTTCGTTACCGTGATGTGATTAAGAACGAGCGGCTGCGCGACTGCTGGGATGATCTGTGCGTCTTCGAGGCGGATGTGCGGAATCGTGGTGCGTTGGAGATCGTCCGCCGGTTCGCGCCGGAGCTAGTTTTTCATCTGGCAGCTTACAACCACGTCGGCCAGAGTTTCGCGCAAGTCGAAGAGTGCTTCGATGTCAACGCCAAAGGCACGGCCAACATCTTGGACGTTTGCGGCGACGGCGCGGCGAAGTTCATTTACGTCTCGACCTCAGAGGTTTACGGTCATCAAACGACTGTTCCCTTCGACGAAACGATGAACCCGGAGCCGATCTCGCCTTACGCCATCACCAAATACGCCGGCGAACTTTATTGCCGGATGAAGCAACGGATTGGCGGCGATACTTCGATCATCATTTTGCGCCCCTTCAACACTTTCGGCCCTTACCAAAGCGCGAAGGCGGTGATCCCCGAACTGATCATCAATTGCTTGCGTGGCAATCCGCTCCGCACGACGACGGGCGAGCAGACGCGCGAGTTCAATTATGTAGGGAACATTGTCGAAGGATTGGTGCGGGCGGCGAATCACCCGGAAAGAATCGACGGCGTGATGAATTTAGCGGCGGGCGAGGAGGTATTGATCCGCGATCTGGTCAGTAAGATCGCCGCGCTCACGAACACCCAATCACAGATCGAGACGGGCGCACT
>JALZKK010000180.1 GCA_030859285.1 Acidobacteriota bacterium
TGGCTCACGCGCGCGCTGAAACTCAACCCGAAATTCGATCCCCTGCAAGCCGCCAACGCGCAACGCGCGCTCGCAGAGTAATTGCAGAAACGCGACCGTGAGGGAGCGTGCCGTCAAAGACACCCTCGCTGACGCTCGCGTTCTGCCGCAAAAGTCACACCCGCTGACGCTCGTGTTTCTACCTTTTATGCCGAACCTTTCCACAACGCGCGCCCGCTGTCGCCGGCTCACCATTATTCTCTTGCTCATCTTCGTGGCGGGCGTCTCGCCGACGGCGCGGGCGCATCCGCTCGGCAACTTCACCGTCAATCATTACTCGCGCGTCGAACTCGGCAACGCGCGCCTCCGCGTCCGCTACGTGGTGGACATGGCAGAGATCGCAGCCTTTCAAGAGTTGCAGCAGGTTGATGCCAACGCGGACGGTAAAACTTCGGATGAAGAGCTTGACGCTTACGTGCGGCGCACCGCTTCGCAGTATGCGAGTAATTTAATCATCACCGTTGACGGCGCGCGCGTCCCGTTGAGCGTCTCTTCGCAGAAGATCACGCTGCCGGCGGGCGAGGGCGGGCTACCGACTTTGCGGGTTGAAAGCGATTTCGTCGGCGGGTTGTCGCCGGCGCAGCCGGGCGCGGCGCGGCGTCTGCAATTCAAGGATGCAAATCACGAAGGGCGGATCGGCTGGCACGAGATCGTCATCACGCCGGCGAGTGGCGTCAACATCTTCAACTCTTCGGCTTACGGCAATGGGCTGACAGACGAACTGAAGGAATACCCCGAAGACATGCTGACGGCCCCGCTCAACGAACGCGCGGCAGAATTGTCTTTCACGACTGGCGCGGCGCTGGCGAATGCACAACCGCTCAGGATGCGCGACGGGCGACCCGTAGCGGCGGCGGCGCGGGATCGCTTTGCCGAATTGATCAACGTGCCGGAGTTGACGCCGGGCGTCGCGCTGTTCGGATTGCTGCTCGCGGCGGTACTGGGCGGCTTTCACGCGCTCTCGCCGGGACACGGCAAAGCGGTGGTCGCGGCTTACCTCGTCGGCTCGCGCGGCACGGCGAAGCACGCCGCCTTTCTCGGCCTGACCGTCACCATCACACACACGGCGGGTGTCATCGCGCTCGGCCTCGCGACGCTCTTCGCCTCACAATACATCGTCCCCGAAAAATTGTTTCCCGTTTTGTCGCTCGTCTCCGGCGCCATCGTCGTCGTCATCGGCTTCAGCCTCTTCGTGCGAAGACTCGCCGCCGCGTTGGGATTAGCGGCGCCCGAACATCATCACCACCACGATCACGAACACACGCACGATCACTCGCACGGCGTCCAAGATCATGTTCATCACGAACACTCGCATGATCACGAGCATTCTCACGATCACGAACACTCTCACGCGCACGGCGGCGCACACGTCCATTCGCACGGTGGGCGCGAGCATTCGCACTTGCCGCCCGGCACGGACGGGACGCCGGTAACTTGGCGCAGCTTGCTCGCGCTCGGCGTGTCGGGCGGTTTGCTGCCATGTCCTTCGGCGCTGGTCGTGATGCTCTCTGCCATCACGTTGGGGCGCGTCGGCTATGGATTGATTCTCGTCGTGGCGTTTAGCGTCGGGCTGGCAAGCGTCCTGACCGGGATCGGAATGATGTTCATTTACGCTCGACGCTTCATCGAGCGGCCTTTGGCTTCGGCGGGCTGGCTGATGCGTGTGCTGCCGGTCTTCAGCGCGCTGGTGATCACAGTGGTTGGCCTCGCGATCTGTTACCAAGCCCTCAACGAAGGCGGCTACGAATCATTAGCCGCGCTGCAAGGATTTTTCGCGCACGACGACGAGACCTCTCTCGCCTCGAAGGGCGCACTGGCGATTCTCGGCTTCGGCTTGCTCTTCGGCTTGAAGCACGCGACCGAAGTGGATCACGTCGTCGCTGTCTCGACCATCGTCAGCGAACAGCGCAAACTCTGGCGCTCGGCGCTCGTCGGCGGATTGTGGGGCGCAGGCCATACGGCTTCACTCATCCTCGTCGGCGCGTTCGTCCTTGTCTTGCAGATCGCGATCCCCGACCGGATCAGCAAATGGCTGGAGTTCAGCGTCGCGTTGATGATCATTGTCTTGGGCGCGCTGGCGCTGTTCCGCTCCCTGCGCGGACGCGCCGCCGTCCATGTTCATCAACATCGACACGACGGGCAGGCGCACGCGCACGTCCACTTCCACGAACCGGAGACCGCGCACGAGCCGGCACACAGAGTTGAGCCGCACTCGCACGCCGTCTCGCGCATCGGCATCAAGCCGCTCGTCGTCGGCGCAATCCACGGCCTCGCCGGTTCAGCGGCGCTGACCCTCCTCGTTCTCACGCAGATCGAATCGGTGTTCCTCGGCCTGCTCTACCTCGCCGTCTTCGGCTTCGGCTCCATTGCCGGCATGATGTTGATGTCCGGTCTCATCGGCCTACCCTTTGCCTACAGTACCGGCAAACTCGCCGGCTTTCATCGCGGCTTACAAACCGTCGCCGGCGTCCTCAGCATCGCTTTCGGTCTCTGGTACGCCTACGAAAAAGGCATCGCGAGCGGCCTGCTCGCAGCGAATCTTTAACCAACCCGATCTCGCTGCCTTTACCGAGACAGAAAAGAGCGCGCATGTAGCTGGGAGCGCGAGGCTGTTGCCTGCCAAGCGTGTGTCAGCACGCTAATCGATCCTCGCTCTCACTTAATGACTGATGATCGCGCAACCACTATTCGCGCTGTCGCGCTCAAGACAGGCAGGGATGCCTGCGCTCCCAGCAAAGCGCAACGCTCGATTTTATGGCGAGTGTTAATCTCAACAAAGAAAGTTGTAACTTTTCGCGCGCTCAGTTGTTTTATCTAACGTAGGGCCGTTGATAATGCGGGACGACGAAGAATTCACTCTTGTTTTCAATGAAAATTACTCCGGCCTCTGCCGCTTTCTGGAAGGCATGACGGGCCGGCGGAGTGTCGCGCAAGAACTCGCGCAAGAGTGTTTCTTACGTCTCTACCGCACGCGCTCTGACCGTGCGCCGGGAGAAGAAGCGAGATTCTGGCTCTATCGCGTGGGGCGGAATCTCGCTTTGAATGAGATCAAGCGGCGCAAGGGGCGATTGCGGCTCGTGGAAAAAGTGTTTGATGTTTTTCGTCCCGCCCGCGCGAGTCCTGAAGAACAGTGTGAGGCGGAAGAACGGGCGGCCATCGTGCGGCGAATGTTCAACTGTTTGCCGGAACATCAACGCGCTGCGCTGCTCTTGCGCGAGGGAGAAGAGATGAGCTACGCCGAAATCGCCTGCACGCTCGGCATTTCGGAGAGCAAAGTCAAAGTTGACATCTTCCGCGCGCGGCAGGCGTTGCGCGCGAAGTGGAATGAAGCGATGGAAACTCCCGCCGCGTTAAAGGACGAGCGCCTAGAAAGGGGTTATTAAAGTTATGCGATGCGAACTGACAGAGCAAGTCTCCCCGCTCGTCGATGATGAGTTGGATTCGTGCGCCGCTGCGAATTTGCGCGAACACATTGCTGGATGCGCGCAGTGCCGGCAGGCGGAGACGGAGTTCCGGGCGCTGCGGCAGAGCATCGAGGCTTGCGCGCCGGAAGCAGATGCGCTCGCCCAGCAAAGAGCCTTGAGCGAAATTCTCGCCGCTGCCGGATCAAAAGGAACAGGGCAGCCGCGTCTGTCTCCACTGTTCGTGCGGCCCGGCCTTGCCGTCGCCGGTGTCGCGTTGTGCGCGGCTTTGTTAATTGTCTCTTTTGTTTTCTTCCGCCGCTCCACTTCAACTACCGACACGCCGCTCGTCTTTTCAAATTCAAATCTGCCGTCTTGGGAAGTGGAGAAAATCGCCGGCGCGCCTCAGGTCGGATCGAGCAGCGTCAATCAATCGGCGCGTTTGACCGTCGGCGAGTGGTTGACGACCGACGAAACATCGCGGGCGCGCGTGGATGTCGCCGACATCGGTCATGTCGAGGTCGATCCGAACTCGCGCTTGCGCCTCGTCGAAACGAAAGAAAGTGAACATCGCCTCGCGCTCGCGGGCGGGAAGATTCACGCGCTGATTTACGCCCCGCCGCGATTGTTTTTCGTGGACACGCCGTCCGCCGTCGCTGTTGATTACGGCTGCGCTTACACGCTCGAAGTTGACGAGCAGGGAAGAAGCCTTTTGCATGTCACCGCCGGATGGGTCGCGCTCGAAGCGCAGGGGCGCGAATCATTCGTGCCTGCCGGAGCTGTGTCCGCGACCGAACCGGGCCAGTCTCCCGGCACGCCTTACTTCAAAAACGCTTCTCAATCTTTCATCGACGCATTGCAAGAGGTTGATGCCGCGAGTGACGCGACAGCGTACGCTGCCGCGCTCGCTGTCGTCTTGCGAGAAGCGCGCAAACGCGACGGCTTAACCTTGTGGCACTTGCTAACGCGCGTTGACGGCAAAGCGCGCGAGCGTGTCTCTGCGCGCCTCGCGCAACTCGTCCCGCCGCCCGCAGGCGTGACGCGCGAAGGCATTCTGCGTCTCGACCGCGAGATGCTCGAACGGTGGAAGAATGCGGTTGAGATGGCATGGTACGAAGCGGCTATGTAACTCGTGTTTGTCACCTCAACCAAATTTGAAAGCGAAGATAGCGAAGGAGTAGCTATGTTCAAAACAAAACGACAAACGATTACCCTCATTCTCATTCTCCTGAGCGCGCTGATGGGAAACGCTTGCGGTATCGCTAAAAATACCGTTGCTGCAAATGAATCGCCCGCCACCGAAATCGCTTCGCCGTATTCTTGGACGCGAGTGACGGAACGCGCGGCATATCCGGGCGGCTACAATTACCCGGTTTTTGTCGCGCAGAATCGAATGTGGGCGTTTCATAATGAAGGCGTCTGGCATTCCGCCGACGCTAAAAATTGGACGAAAGCGAAGCTGCCGTTAGTCAGGCGAAATGCTTATGAGGCGAGATACGTCCAATTTAACAATGCGGTGTATGCGCTCGGACAAAATCAAGGCAATTATGTTGACGGCATCAAGTTCAGTTCGATAGTCCGCCGCACGACCGATTTTGAACGGTGGGAAGTGCTGGCCGAAAAATCGAATCTTCCCAACCGGGTTTTTTACGGCTCGGTGGTTTTCAACAGCAAAATCTGGTTGCTCGGCGGTTTCGACGGCAAAGATTACTACAACGATGTGTGGAACTCAGCGGACGGTGTGAGTTGGACGAAAGTTTCGCAACGAGCCGCGTGGAGTCCGCGCAACATCGGCATCACAATCGTGTTCAAGAACCGCATCTGGATGATCGGCGGCGGAGTGATTGACGGAGAGCCGACGAATAATCCGAAATCGAACGACGAAATTTGGTCTTCCGCCGATGGCATCGACTGGACGCTCGTCACCGACCAAGCGCACATGTCCGCCTTAGGAACGCCGATTGTGTTTGACGAAAAGCTCTGGCTGGTCGGCGCGAACCGCAACGGCAATTTTGCAAGATCGTCGCTGGTGACAAACGACGGAGTAACGTGGCGAGTAGAATCCGCGCCGTGGTCGCCGCGCGGTGCGGTCGCGGCTTGGGTGTTTGACAACAAACTTTACATCACGGGCGGCAAATATTCGGTGACGGAGAACGGCGAGATCAAATTTATCTACAGCAACGACGTGTGGTCCATGAATACGTCCCGCACGTAGCAATTCGTTCAATCACATCGGAGGTCAAGATGAGTGAAGAAAAGACATCGAGGATCCATCGTCGAGAGTTCGTCAAAGGTCTCTCAATCGCTGCCGTCACGCTGCCGGCGATCACCTGTGGCGCGTCGCCTCTCATTCGATCAGCGCCCGAAACGATGCAGGCGAGTAGTGATTGTGAGTGGTGCGGCGCGGGCGACGCTCCGGCAAATCCATCGGCGCGGATCGTGATTCCGCCGCGCGATGAACCCGGCGAGCCGCTCGTCATCTCCGGCACGGTTTACAAGGAAGACGGCAGGACTCCCGCCGAAGGCATCACGATTTACGCTTATCACACCAACGCCGCCGGCATTTACCCGAAGCGCACGCCGGACGACGGCAGACCGCAATGGCGGCACGGTTATTTGCGCGGCTGGATGCGAACGGGCAGAGACGGTAGATACGAATTTCGTACGATCAAGCCCGCCGCGTATCCGGGTCGCAAGGAGCCTGCACATATCCACCTCACAATGTCGGGGACAAATTACCCGGAATATCCCGGCACGTTCTGGTTTACGGACGATCCCCTCGTCACGCCCGAAGTGCGGGCGCGCAATAACGCGATGGTGGCGACCCGTCTAATGCGGCCAGCCGTGATTCTCACGCTCAGGCGCGACGAAAGCGGCGTGCTGCGCGGCACGCATGACATCCGGCTCGAACGCATCGCCGGGTAATTTCACCAATCAGCAAAACATTTCGCGAAAGCCGTGAATGGCTTTTGCCGGGAGAGGTGTGTCTCAATGCGGAAAAAATTGAAATGGCTGGTGGTGGTCAGCGCCCTCTTGTTCGTCGCGTTGCAGTTCACGAGTCCGGCGCGCACGAACCCGCCGATTGAGGAATCACAGGCGCTCGAAGCGACAACGGAAGTTCCACCGCAACTCGCCGAAGTGTTGGCGCGCTCTTGCAATGATTGTCACTCGAACCGCACGAATTGGCGTTGGTACAATCACATCGCGCCCGCCTCTTGGTTCACCGTCGGCCATGTGAATGATGGCCGCGCCGAGTTGAACTTTTCCGAATGGGGCAGCTACGGCGCGCGGATGAAAG
Organism: Acidobacteriota bacterium; assembly: GCA_030859285.1. Lineage (GTDB taxonomy): Bacteria > Acidobacteriota > Blastocatellia > Pyrinomonadales > Pyrinomonadaceae > JACCRA01. The sequence continues at coordinate 6,739 of JALZKK010000180.1, forward strand.
AGACGCGCCTGCAAGCGATCTGTTATCACGCGAAGCAACACTCAATGCCGCTCGCCTCTTACACGCGCGTCCACGCAAACGCGCGGCTGACGGATGACGAAGCGCAAATGCTTTGTGAATGGTCGAGGAAAGAAAGCAAAAAATTGTCTGACGCGCAACGTTAGAGCAGAAGAAGAGGCCGCATGTGCTGGGAGCGCGGACGTCTCGTCCGCCGTGAGCGCGCCAGCGCGAAGAACGGTTGCGCGATCAACCGACGTTGAATCATCATGCACCTTCATTAGCTCGCCTGCGGGCGAGCTTGGCGGACGAGACGGCCGCGCTCCCAGCACATGTGCCGCGCTCCGCGCGAGATTAAGACAGCCGAAGGAAATTTGCTCTAGGAACAATTAAAGAACGAATTCGGGCTAGCTCAGGGGAGCGGTGAGGTGTCGTGTTCGTCGCCGTCAAGGGTGGTGTCTTCGTCGGTATCAAGTTGTTCGATTTCGATCTCGTCCGTGTCGAGGGCGGCGAGGCCGTCGCCGTCGAAGCGTGCGAGGACGACGGTGATGTTGTCCTCGCCGCCGCGTGAGTTTGCCAGTTCGACTAATTGCGCGCAGGCCGCCGCTAGATCACCGCCTGCGCGGGTGACGGTCTCGTGCATTTCTTCGGCGCGCATCTTTCCCGAAAGACCGTCGCTACAGAGCAGCGCGATGTCGCCGCGCCGGAGGCGGACGCGCGTGACGACCGGCGTCAGGTCGCGTTGCGCGCCGAGGGCTTGCAGGATGACGTTGCGGAACATGTGCGTCTCGGCGTCCTCCTGCGTGATCTGACCGACATCGACGAGTTGCTGGACCAATGATTGATCTTTCGTGGCGAGCTTGATCCGAGCGCCGCGTAAGAGGTAAGCACGGCTGTCGCCGACCTGCACGAGATCGAGCGTCTCGCCGTTGACGGCTGCGCCGGTCAAGGTCGCGCCCATCCCGCTGCATCGTGGGTCGTCCATGCTCTTGCGGTGAATCTCATTGTTGGCGTGGCCGGTGGCTTCATACAAGCGCTCCACGAGCGGGAGTCCCGACAACTCGTCCGCTTGACCGTCTTCGCCGTCGTCGAGCAGCACGTCGCGCACGTTCTCGACCGCCATCCGGCTCGCCACGTCGCCCGCCAGCGCGCCGCCCATCCCGTCCGACACGACCAGCACGAGACCGCGCGGCCCGGCCTCGAAGCGGCGCAACTCATCGGGCGGCGGCGAACAGTCCGAGCCGGTACAGCCGCGCTCCGTCGCTAGATCGAGCAAGAGGAAGTTGTCTTCGTTGCCTTGCCGGATGCGACCGATGTCTGTTTGTGCATGAAGCTCAACGATCATAAGAACAGTGACGAGTGATGATTGACGAGTGACGAGTAACAAGTTAAAACAAGATCGCAATCTTGTCACCTGTCGCTCGTCATTCAGCGCTAGATTTTACTGAGCGCTTGATCGAGATCGGCGATGATGTCGTCGGTGTCTTCGAGGCCGACGGAGACGCGCACCAACCCATCGGTGATGCCGAGGCGGGCGCGCGTCTCAGGTAGCACGGAGGCGTGCGTCATCGTGGCCGGATGTGAGATCAGCGATTCGACCGCGCCGAGACTTTCTGCGAGCGTGCAGACCTTGACGGATTCCAGCACGGTGCGCGCGTTGTCGAGCGATCCCGTGTCGAACGCGATCATGCCGCCGAAGCCGCGTTGCTGTCGTTTCGCCAACTCGTGTTGCCGGTGCGAGAGCGAACCGGGATAGTAAAGTTTCTGCACCTGCGGATGCTCTTCGAGGAACGCAGCGACGGCGCGGCCTGAACGGTCGTGCTGCTCCATCCTGAGCGCCAAAGTTTTAGTTCCGCGCAGCACCAACCATGAATCGAACGGCGACAAGATCGCGCCGACGCTGTTCTGAATGAAGCCGAGCCATTCAGCATCCTGCTCATCATTCAGCACGACGATGCCGCCGACGCCGTCCGAATGGCCGTTTAGATATTTCGTCGTCGAATGCAGCACGATGTCCACGCCGAACTCCAAAGGCCGTTGCAGATACGGCGACATGAAAGTGTTGTCGCACACGACCCGCGCCGCGCGCGCGCGCGCGATCTCGGAGACGGCCTGCAAGTCCGTCAACATCATGACGGGATTGGTCGGCGTTTCGACAAAGACCATGCGCGTGTTCTCGCGCAACGCCGCTTCGACGTTTGAGGGATCGGTCGTGTCAACGAACGAGAACTCGATGCCGTAATTCGCAAGGACGCGCGAGAACAAGCGGTAAGTGCCGCCGTAGGTGTTGTCCGACACGACCACGTGATCGCCCGCTTTTACCAGCCGCAGCACGGCGTCAATCGCCGCCATCCCGGAAGCGAAAGCAAAACCGAAGCGTGCGCCTTCGAGTGCGGCGAGATTTTTCTCGCACGCGGCCCGCGTCGGATTCTGCGTCCGCGCGTACTCAAAGCCCTTGTGTCGCCCCAAGCCTTCCTGCGCGTAAGTCGAAGTCTGATAGATCGGCACCGAGACCGCGCCCGTCGTCGGGTCCGGCTCCTGCCCGGCATGAATCGCTGTGGTGGAAAAGCCCATAACAGTTTTCAGTTTTCAGTTTTCAGTCGGCAGCCTTGTTCTGGCTGAAAGCTGAAAACTAATCGAAGATTCCCTGACTCATATATCGCTCGGCCCCGTCGGGGAAGAGGGTGACAATGCGTTGGCCTGCGCCGAGGCGTTCGGCGAGGCGGCGTGCGGCGGCGGCGGCGACGCCGGACGAGCCACCGCAGAGGACGCCTTCCGTCTCGGCCAGACGGCGGACGGTGGTGTAAGCCTCGTCGTCATAAATCATCATGATCTCGTCGGCGACACTGTAATCCAGATTCGCCGGGATGAATTGCGATTGCCCGATGCCTTCAACCTTGTGCGATCCCGGAGCGCCGCCGCCGAAGATTGAGCCTTCCGGCTCGACGAGGACGCAGAGCGTTTGCGGATTAATCTTTTTCAGCGCACGCGCAACGCCCGTAAACGTGCCGGCAGTACCCGCGCCCATCGCGATGGCGTCGATGCGCCCGTCCATCTGTTCAATAATTTCTTGAGCGGTGGTTTGTTCATGGAAATTCGCGTTGGCCGGATTCGCGAACTGTTGCGGCACGAAGCTGTCTTCGATCTGTCCGGCCAACTCGTGCGCCAGATCGATGGCCGCCTGCATCCCGGCTTCTTGCGAGACGTATTTGATCTCGCCACCGAAGGCTTCCATCACTTTCATCTTCTCGCGCGAATAGCCTTCCGGCACGCACAGGATCACGCGATAACCGCGCGCCACGCCGACGAGCGCCAGCCCGATCCCGGTGTTGCCGGCGGTCGGCTCGATGATCGTCGAACCGGGACGCAAAAGCCCGCGCTCTTCAGCGTCGAGGATCATGCCGAGCGCGGCGCGGTCTTTCACAGAACCGCCGGGATTCAGATACTCAAGTTTGGCGTAGATGTCCGCGTGCGGCGCGCGGGCAAAGCGCGCAAGATGCAGGAGCGGGGTATTGCCGACTAGCTCGATGATGTTTTCGGTTGGTTGCAAAGGCATGAAGTGGAAACTTAAAAACTCATCTTGAATTGAAGGGAAATTAAGAGCCTATCAGTGAAAGTATTTCAGAACTAACGCATGGTAGCCCGCCGGATGAATGCTGTCAAAGGCGTGTGAACGGAAGAAAAGATCGATCTCATTGGCCTCTTTCGGAAAGAGCGGCGCAGTGAAATGAACTGCTTTAGTTTTCGTGGGGGATTAGATTTTAGACTCCAACCGTCCACGAATGTTGAAGGGTAATGCACAAACTGCCTACCATGCATACTGCAAGCTGCGCTTTTCAATCGTAGTTGATTCGTGCCAATCCAAACTTACTCAATCTGTTGGGCCTTGCTTTGGATAAGCGCCAGCCGCTTCGCGCGTGTTGGCTTTATAACCGGGTTTGGATCGCTGTGGGTGGGTTGAGGTGTTTTGCCATTCTTCCTTACCGCCGATTCTCTCAAACTGCTCGGTAGCCTTTCAAGGTTCATTCGCCGTGCGGCTCGCGTTCGCATCTGCCCAAGCTGCATTAGCCCTCAACGTCATCGGGCAGCGCCAACTGTAATTCCTGATTCCTTGATGGCGCTTTCCGTAGATTGCTCTTTGCTCGCAGTTCGTGCTTTCGGGCGATGGCTTCTTCGCGAAGTCTTTTAATAGCTGCTTGGCAATACTCCGGGTTGTTGTCTATTAGCACTGATTGCCGGCCTAATGATAAGGCCGCGATGCCGGTTGTCCCGCTCCCGCCGAATGGATCAACTACCAAACCATCTTCGGGGCAGAGCAGTTTGATAAAGAATAATGGTAGATCAACGGGAAACACTGCCGGATGTCCTTTATTCTTTCCGACCAGTGCGAGGCTTAAGACATTGGATGGTAGTACGGTTTTCTTTCCTACCCAGCGTGATATGTCGCGCCCGAATCCGCTCTCGTTTACCGAGTTGTGTCTGGAGAGGTCGTTGTCTCCAAGTTTTGTCAGTCGTGATTCTACCCAATCGCCTATCGGCTTTCTTACTGCGGCGGTGTTGAAGTATGGGCGCTTCGATTTCGCTAGGTGAAAGCAATACTCCCATCCGTCGCGTAGCCGTGTGGGCCAAAAGCCCGGCATTGGATTTGTCTTGTGCCAAAGGTAATCGTCAATTGAATACCATCCATTTTGTTCTAGTGTTTCGATAGTGCGCCAAACATACCGATGGCGGACTCCATTTACTACTTTGTCTTTGATATTTATGACGAGGCTGCCTGTCGGCTTGAGCGCCTTAAAAAATGGCTCGTGGAATGTTAGAAACCATTCTACAAACTTGTCCGGGTGTACGCCTTCATAATGTTTCTTTCTCGCGTCGGCGTATGGAGGTGAGGTAACGATTAAATCGACTCGTCCTTCGTAAGCTGCCAGTTCTCCGCGCGCGTCCCCGTTGATTACCGTGCAACTGGCATCTTCTTTATTCAACGTCAATCTCTGCGGCAGCGTCATTTTTCTTTCCTTTTGCTGGTTGGGTGATGAACTTTTGGAATTTATTTGGGTCAATGCGTCCGGTGTTTGAGTCCACTAAATTTAGGCTTGTTAATTCTGCTGCCAGTAAGACGGCACAGGCTTCACGTTGGGCTAAGGTGTGAAAGGGTAAGTATTCTCCAACCTTCTCTAACTGTAGTTCCCGGTTTATTGACATAAAATAAGCGGCGCAGAGAGCTTGCCCCCTGCGCCAGAGTCGGCCATCGTTGTCAGCGACCAAGCCCACAACGAAAGGTGACGACTCATGGAGAGCTTACC
>JALZKK010000214.1 GCA_030859285.1 Acidobacteriota bacterium
TGTTTGGTCCCATCGTCGCCGGTGTGCCGCTCGTCGCTGCGCGGCACGGGCGCGCTTTTTTGCAGCCCTGCCTGCACGACGAACCGCAGGCTTACTTTCCGCAAGTCGAGGAATTGTTCCGGCGCGCAGACAAGATTCTGTTCAACTCGGCGGGCGAACGGCAGTTGGCAGGGAAACTCTACGGCCCCGGCATCCACAGCCGCAGCGTGGTCGTCGGCGAAGGGATCGAACTGACAGAGTTTTCGCCCGCGCAGCTTGACGCGGCATTGCCCGCCGAATTGCGCGCGGCGCGTTTCGTCCTCTGTCTCGGACGCCGCGACGCGACGAAGAATGTGGACTTGCTCGCGCGCGCCTTCGCCCGTTTCAAATCCGAAGCTCCGCACTCTGACTGGCGGCTCGTCCTCGCCGGGCCGGGGAATGAATCTTTCGCGGCGGCGACAGAGGGACTAATCGATCTCGGTTTGGTGGACGAAGCATTGAAGGCGGCGTTGCTGAAGCATTGCGCCGCCCTGTTTCAACCAAGCCGCAGAGAGAGTTTTTCGCGGGCGATGATGGAGGCTTGGAATCAAGGTCGGCCCGTCGCGGCGCACCGCTCGTGTCTCGCAACGGCGACAGCCATCGAAGCGTGCGGCGGCGGGTGGCTCGCCGACACGGAGGAAGAATGGACGGCGCTGTTCTCGCTCGTCGCCGAGACGAACGAGCGAGCGCTTGATGAGATGGGCGCGCGCGGGCGTATCTTTGCGTTGGAGCAAGCCGATTGGGAGCGAGTGATCGCGCGCTATGAAAAAGTTCTTGGCCGGCACGCAGCCGCGCGTGAGTCTGAGCCGGAGACACAAGCAGGCCAACTGACAGCCATTCACCAACTGTTGCCGGATTTCGTTTACGGCGATGCGATCTCGAATGAGGCAGTGTCGCTGCGCGCGCTCTTGCGCGCCGCCGGTTACGAATCGCATATCTTCGCCAAGCGCGTCGAACCGCGTGTCGCACATGAAGCGCGCTTGCTCGATAAGGCACAGCCGGCAGCGCATAACGCATTGCTCTATCATCACTCCATCGGCTCGGAAGTAACGACGTTCGCCGTCGAACATCCCGGCCCGAAATGCTTGATCTATCACAACGTCACGCCGGCAGAGTTTTTCGCGCCCTACCGTCCCGGCTTCGCGTGGATGTTGGAGACCGGGCGCGCACAACTGCCGCGCTTGGCTCGACACTTCCCCGTCTCGGTCGGCGATTCGGCCTTCAACGCGGCGGAACTCGCCGCTTGCGGCTTCTACGATCCGGGCGTGCTGCCGATCATCGTTGACCCCGACAAGTGGAACATCTGCGCCGACGAAGAATTGATGGCTCGTTTGCAGGACGGTGCGACTAACTTGCTCTTTGTCGGGCGCATCGCTCCGAATAAACGACAGGACGAGTTAGTAAAAGCCTTCGCGCATTATCTCGCGCTCGATCAAAATGCGCGCCTCATCCTCGCAGGCGACGGCAGGGATGCTGATCCTTACTATCAACATCTGCGGCAGGTGATCGCGCAACTCGATCTGACAAGCCGTGTGATCGTCACCGGGCAATTGAGCGACGCGGAGTTGTCGGCTTACTATCGGACGGCGTGCTTGTATTGGTCACTGTCCGAGCATGAAGGTTTCGGCGTGCCGCTCGTCGAAGCGATGTGGTTCGACGTGCCGGTTCTCGCTTACCGCAGCACGGCAGTTCCCGCGACACTCGGCGACGCCGGGGTAATGTTCATGTCAAAAAATGATTTGCGGCAAATCGCCGCGCTTGCTAATCTTTTGGCACAAAATTCAGACTTGCGCCGCCAGACATTGGCCGCCCAAGCGTCGAGACGATTAAAATTCACGCCAGAGGCCGTCCAGAGCAGTCTGTCTCAACTCTTACGGCGGGTGGCAGACTCGCAGCAGCAGAGAGAGGTTTCGCAGCATTGAGCCTGACAACGAAGGGCGTGGGCGTCGAGATCAAACCTTCCTTGCGGAGTGGTCAGCAGCAAACGACCGCAACGCGGGCGGCGAGGCACGCTCCGCCCGTCCTCTCCATCGTCATCCCCTGTTTCAATGAAGAACTCGTGATCGAGCAGACGGCTCTGCGGCTGACTGAAGTTTTGCGAGACTTGATGGCCGCCGGGAAAGTGTCGGCAGACAGCTTCATCTATTTGGTTGACAACGGCAGTCGCGACGCGACGTGGGAGCAGATCGCCAAGCTGCATCGCCGGGATGATGCGCGCGTTAAAGGACTCAAACTGGTGCGTAACGTCGGCGTCCAGAACGCGCTGTTGGCCGGGCTGATCAGCGTCAAAGATCATGTGGATTGCGCGGTCTCCATCGACGCCGATCTGCAACAGGACGAGCGGGCCATCGCAGCGTTTTTAGAAAAGTATGAGCGCGGCGCACAGATCGTTTACGGCGTTAGGAGAGACCGCGCGACCGACTCTTATCTCCACAAAGGCGCGTCCACGCTGTTCTACAACTTGATGAGCTTGATGGGAACGCAGGTCGTCAAGAATCATTCGGAGTATCGCTTGCTTTCACGTCAAGTCCTCGACGCGCTCTCCGAGTATCAAGAATATAATTTGTTCCTGCGGGGCATTCTGGTGGACATGGGTTTCAAATCGGAACTCGTGTTGTTCGATGTTCGCCCGCGCAGCAACGGTAGGTCTAAACACACTTGGCGGAATTTGGGATCGCTGGCCCTCGACGCCATCACCTCGACGAGCGTCGTGCCGCTGCGCTTCGTCACCATGGCCGGCATGTTGATCTTCGTGTGGAGTTGCTTGATGAGCGTCTTCATCCTTTACCACAAACTGTGGAGAGGCGACACCATTCCGGGATGGGCGGCAATTCTGATCCCGATCTATTTTTTGGGCGGCGTCCAGATCATGTTTATGGGAATCGTCGGCGAGTATATCGGGAAGCTGTATAAAGAGGCGAAGTCTCGCCCGCGTTACATCAAGGACGCCGAGTTGTTTTGACCGTTTGCAAGCTATAGCACTCAAGAAAAAGAAATAGACAGGATGAACAGGATCCAGCACAGAAAAGCGAGCGAGTTTGCGGTGGCTGCTCTCTGATTCATCCTGTCCATCCTGTCAATCCTGTCTCAATAGTTTTTCTTGAAATCTTGTGACGACAGTTAAGTGTATTGTGTGCGACAGCGCGGTGGCCGAACCTTTGTATGCCGGTATCTTGCGTTGCCGCGAGTGCGGACACGTCTTCGCCGACCTGCAACTGTCTGACGAGCAGCTATTCGAGCTGTACAGCGAGCGCTTCTTCACCGGCGGCGAGTTCGGCGACTATCCAGCGTCGGAGCCATACATCCGACGAAACTTTGGGGCGCGCTTCAAAGTCCTCCGTTCTTTTCTCGACCCGGCACGCCATCGACATCTTTTGGAGATCGGCAGCGCTTACGGTTTTTTTCTCGATCACGTTCGGGAACACTTCGCCTCCGCGCAGGGGCTGGACATCACGGACGCCGGAGTGCGCTACGCGCGGGAGCGGCTGAAGATCGACGTGACGCAGGCCGACTTTCTGACGCACGATTTCGGCGCGCAGCGGTTCGATGTGGTCTGCCTGTGGGATACGATTGAACACTTACGCAGCCCGCAATTCTTTCTCGAAAAGATCGCGGAGCAGACGGAGAGCGGCGCTCTGCTCGCGCTCACCACCGGCGACATCGGCAGCCTTAATGCCCGCTTGAGAAAAGAGCGTTGGCGGATGATTCACCCGCCCACACACCTCCACTATTTCTCCCGCCAGACTTTAATCAGACTCTTAAACAGCTACGGTTTCGACGTGATTTACGACCGCTACTGCGGCTTTCACCGCAGCGCTGACGACACCGCCTACATGGTGTTGGTCTTACGGCACGGGAAAAACCGGCTCTACGAATTGCTGCGACGCAGTCGGGTGACTGAATTTGGTTTCTATCTTAATTTGTACGACATCCTGTACGTCATCGCGCGGCGCAGATAAATAGACAAGATTGACAGGATGCACAAGATGAAACGGAAAAATGCCTTGTTTTGTTTTTTTCATCCTGTCTATCCTGTTCATCCTGTCTCACTCTTCTATGCTCTGATTTAGCGGTCGCACAAATCACAGATGCCAGAGAAAGTAAGCGCAACATCAATGTTGGGAAGCGGGCGGGGCCGATTTTTTCATCCGCTATTGGCGCTGCTTTTTTACGCGCTGCTCTTCATCGTCTTCTTCTCTCCAGCTTTTCTCCAGCAGCGCTTGTTGGCTCCGGGCGATGGCACTGTCCAATCGCTGCCCAATTTCTATGCGGAAAGAACGTTGTGGAACGACGCGATTTGGGGAGGCGTGCCGGCGGTGGCCGACTCGCAGTCGATGCGTTGGTATCCGTTCGCCTTCATCTTCTCCCGGCTGCTTGATTGGTGGAACGGGTTCGTGATCATCGCCTACGTGTTAGCCGCCTGTTTCATGTACGGCTACGTCTATGCACTGACGAGTTCGCGCCTCGCAGCGCTCGTGGCGGGGATAGTTTATGGGATGAGTGGATTCATGATGTTGCACCTCTGTCATATCGTGATCATCCACGCCATGATGTGGCTGCCACTGATCGTTTGGTCGC
>JALZKK010000215.1 GCA_030859285.1 Acidobacteriota bacterium
GCGCAGTGTCCGAATCGAAGTAACGCTTGCGCGTGTCATCGGACATCATAAGATTCACATCATCTTTGCTATAGCCGCGCGTGGACATAGAACCGTAAGCACGCTCGGCGCTTTCGCGATCCCTAAATAGGCCAGTCACCATGCGGTTCGAGCGCGCACGCGCCGTGCCGGTCGTATCGGAATCGCCGATCATGTCATTTCTCTCTTGCCGCGCATTACCCATCGCATTCTCGCGCTCGCCTTCGCGTTCGAGCCGCTCATTACCCGTAATCGCGCCCGCCGCATCTTTGGTCGCGCCCTTTGCGCGCTGTCCGAAAGCCGACGCCTCTTCACCAATGCTGCCTTGATCTCGCTTGTAGTCGTCCATGATTTTGTTCCTCTCCTTTGTAACTGCGGACTGCTCTAATCCATATTAGAGAGTTGCCGCCGGGTTAAATAGCATGAGCCGTTTGCTCTGGCTCATACTGTCTTTTATCTATTCAATTCACACACGCCACTGCCTTCACAGGCTTAACGGGTGTACGATTTTGCATTGCGTAGAACGTTGCTACAAGGAATGCGGCAAGCATTATGCCACTGGAGAGATGAGCCGTTTGAGGTTTGAAGTCTGAGGTTTGAAGTTTTGGATTACTTTAGATTTCAGACTGACTTTGGCTTGTTACTCGTCACTGTTTTTGAGCAAGGATCGCCGATTTAGTCCAGCCGATTGGGTCGAGCGGGGGAAAACGGTGATGCGCGACGATGTTGAAATAACGGCGGATGTTGTTTGTGACCTCAGCGGGCGGGTGAGTTTTGAAATGAAACATTACTTCGAGCAGGGCGCTGGCCGGCGAGGGTCGGACGGGCAAATGAAAAAGATAGCCACCCGGCTTGAGGACGCGCGCCAATTCGCCCAAGCCTTGACGCAGCGAGACATATTCGAGCGCGCCGCTCGTCACCACAGTATCAAACGTCGAATCGGCGAAGGGCAGCGCCAGCACGTTGGCTTGGGCGAAATGCACTTGATGTCGCCATGCCCGACCGCCGCTGTCGCGTAATTCCTCGACAGCGGCGTGTGCTTTTCTGAGCGAAGGCCGTGAGAGATCAACCGCTGTGACTTGTGCCGGGCGTGCAAGCGTGCGGAGCAGTGAGAGCGTCAACAACCCCGTGCCACAACCCGCGTCGAGAATCTGCGCGCCGTTCGGCAGTGGCAATGGGTGGCGGCGAAAATAACTTTCAAGCGAGCGGCCGTAACGATTGAATTTGAATGTAATGTCATACAGGCGTGCGATGCGGTCATAGAACGAACCCGCGCCGTTGCCATCCGCATCAATTGATTTTGGATTTTGCTTCATGCCGCTATCTGAGTTAATTTAATGAGGCGGTCACGCCTTTCCGCACCCGTCGAGGCACCCGAATCACTGCCTTCAATGTCAACAAGCAAGGTTCGACCGAGAACGATTTCATCGCCTTGATTAAAAATCCGCTCTCCTGAAGGGTGCGTAACTAGGACAGTTTTATACTAACACTCAATCATTTCTTCAAGGAGACAAGCCCCGTGTTCGAGACCGAAAGTGATGTGCTGGAGTGGTACGAGAATCAGCCGCGCGCGATCAGCAAAGAATTTCTTGATAGCATTCCGTGGGACGAGGTGAGAGACCATCCGCTCAATCCGGCCTTTCAGCCGGTGCTGGTCTATATGCGTGATGTCGAGAGTTTCACGGAGATTTATTATGAGGAACTGCTACGGACGCCGACCGGCAAGAATCCAGTGATCCGCAAATTTATGGATCGTTGGAGCGGCGAAGAAAATCAACATGGCGATCTGCTCAATCGCTTTCTCAACGAGGCCGGCTATCCGACGAGCGAGCGTTGGATGCAAGAGGCGAAGGCCGCGATTCCTTTCCGCTACACTTTTGAAAATCGTCTGTACCCGCTGATCACCAATTGCTTCGGCAAATCTTTCTCCGGGGCGCACATGGTCTGGGGCGCGATCAACGAGATGACGACATTGCAAGGCTATCGCCGCTTGTGGAGTCTCGCCGGCCATCCCGTCTTAGAAAAACTGCTGCGCGCCATCGCGCAGGAAGAGGCGATCCACTCACACTTCTATTGGAGCATCGCCCGCCTCAAGTTGGAGCAATCGGGCTTCACGCGCAATTTGTCGCGCTTCATCATTGGCAAATTCTGGACACCGGTCGGGCAGGGAACCAAGCCGCAGCAAGAGACCGACTACGTAATTTCCACGCTGTTCAAGGGCGAAGAAGGCGTCGAGTTCTTTGACCGCAACGTCAATCAACGGCTCGAACAACTGCCCGGCTTCGATGGCCTCGGTCGAGTCACTCAGCGAATTGCCCGGATCGCCCTGTAAGCTGTAATCTTCCACAGTCGAAGCCCGAATCTCCGCCGCCTGCGAGACACACAAGAGACAGTCACCGGAGCGTGACTCTCTTCGGTCTCGCGGCGCGGCGCACGTTTGCAGCCGCAGCCGTTCTGCGGAGTGTGCATGTCGCGTTGCGGAGCAAATCAATTCAAAGAAACATCTGAATCTATTGCCCATGAAAAAGTTTCTGCCTGTCATCATCATCGCCGTCGTGTTGGTCGTCGCGCTCGGCGGAGTGGCATTCTTATTGAACACTCCCTCGACGCCGGCAACTTCCGACTCGACTGCGAATCCATCCGCCGCGCAGAGTGCGTCGCGCGTCGCCGCGCCGCCTGCGACTGCGCCAGACGAGCAGCCGGCTCATGTGCGCGGACGCGCTGACGCGCCAGTGCTGATCGAAGAGTTCGGCGATTTCCAATGCCCGCCGTGCGGCTTGTTCCATCCGATCATGAACCGGATTGAAAAAGATTTCCCGACGCAAGTGCGTTTCTCATTCCGCCATTTCCCGATCAAGACGCAGCACAAGCACGCCGCCCTCGCCGCCCGCGCGACAGAAGCCGCCGGCTTGCAAGGCAAGTTTTGGGAGATGCATGATCTTCTCTACGACAAACAGAATGAATGGAAAGATGCGACGGACGCGCGCCCGATTTTTATGGATTATGCGCGGTCACTCGGCCTCGACGCGCATTTGTTCATTGCTGACATCGACAGCACGCGCGCCAGTATGCGCCTCATCATGGACGAGCGCCGCGCCCAACTGCTCGGCGTGACGGGAACGCCGACGGTCTTCATCAACGGGCGCGAGTTGCCCTTCGAGCAGTTAATGGCTTACGAAAAATTCCGTGATGCGATTAACGCCGAGATCGCGAAGACGAAGCAGTGAGCGCGCACGACGAAATGATCGACCGCGATGCGACGAGCGTCTCTCGCCACCGTCTCCGAGTCGGGTGGCTCTACGCCCTCGCTGCGCTGCTTGCATTGGCGGGGCTGGCCGACGCGCTCTATCTCACAGTCGAACATCTCACCGGCAGAAGTGTGCGTTGCATTGTGACTACCGGCTGCTCCGAAGTCTTATCGAGCGCTTACGCGACAATCGGCGGCGTCCCGCTCGCAGCCTTCGGCGCAGCGGCCTACTTCACGGCCTTCAGCCTTGCGACGCTCGCGGCCTTCGATTACGCCAGCGCGCGCGCGCCGCTCGCGTTATTGGTCGCCGTAATGTTCGTCTTTAGCCTCTGGCTACTTTACGTGCAGGCGTTCGTGCTGCACGCTTTCTGTCAATACTGCTTGCTGTCGGCGCTCGTCACAACACTGCTGGCTGTGATCTTGATTATTATTCATCAACTGCGGCGCAGGGAGTTATTGTAGGGGCAAGGACAAGTCCTGCCCCTACAATTTTTCGTAGTGGGACAGTTTGAAAATGCGAGCCGCATAAATGTTGGCTAAGAAGTTCAAACTGACCCACTAGGAATTTTTTAGCAATTCGGCATCACTCCAACTCTTCCAACTCAAGGCGTAATAATTCGGCGACGCTCCATGCTTGGGCGATGCAGCCGCGTGGTGTGTGGGGCGGATCGCCGTCGAAGATTTCGGAGACTTGGCCGAGGCCGGCTTCAGCGAGGTGCGTGCGGAAGAATTGTGTCATGCGGCGCGCGTTGGCGAGACTGGCGGGCGTGCGCCGGTGGACTTTCAAATAAGCCGTGATGAAAGGCCCGATCAGCCAGCCCCAGACTGTGCCTTGATGATAAGCCGTGTCGCGTTCGTAAGGGCCGCCCTCGTAACGCCCGCGATAGGCAGGATCATGCGGCGAGAGCGAGCGCAGACCGTAAGGCGTGAGCAGTTCGCGCTCGACGGTTTCGACGACGCGGCGCGCGCGCTCGCCATCTAGAATCGCGTGCGGGAGACTGACGGCGAGAATCTGATTCGGTCGGAGATCAGCATTCGGCACGCCCGCGTCATCGATGTAATCGTAGAGGCAGCCGGCGGCTTCGTTCCAGAAAGAGGCTTGAAAACTTTCTCGCGCTTGCGCGGCGAGCGCGCCGCACTGGATTGCCGTCTCCTCGTCGTCGAGTCGGCGCGCTGTTTCTTCGACAATTCGGAGGGCGTTGTGCCACAGAGCTTGAATCTCGACGGGCTTGCCGGTGCGCGGCGTGACGACATAATCGCCGACCTTCGCATCCATCCAAGTCAACTGCACTCCGGGATGGCCGGCGCGCAGCAACCCGTCGTCATCGATGCGAATGTCGTAGTGCGTGCCTTGCACGTGGCAGCGAACGATCTCCTTGAGCGCCGGGTAAAGATTCTCGCCGACGAATTGGAGGTCGTGCGTCCGGCGCAAATACTCGCCGATGGCATTAACGAACCAGAGCGTGCCATCGACCGTGTTGTACTCCGGTACTTCGTCGCTGTCGGGAAAGCGATTTGGAATCAAGCCGCCGTTCAAGTGCGAGGCGAAGGCCAAGAGGATTTCGCGCGCGGTGTCAAGCCGGTTCAATGCGAGCGCCAGCCCGTTCAAGGAGATCATCGTGTCGCGTCCCCAATCGGTGAACCAATGATAGCCGGCGATCACTGAATGGAGATCGGCCCCGCGCGCGACGACGAATTGATCGGCGGCGGCGCATAGTTGGCGCGTGTAATCGTCGCGGCTCCACACGGCTTCGACGTTGCTGCGGCGTCGCCACCGCTCTCGTTCCTCGAAAAGCATGGCCTCGCGCGCATTGTGTCGTTCAGTCGAAGCAATCACGTCGCACATCGCGCCGCCGTTCAGCTCACAAATCAGCAAACATGGGTTGAACAAGTCTTCCTGAAAATCGAATCCGCGCGCTTGCTCTTCCGCATACTCAAAATTTCTGTACCAGTCACCCTCAATGGAAACCAGCCGCGCGTTATGCGCGAGATAGAGCGCGCCGCCGAAGTTGTCCTTTCGCATCACTCTCAGGAGACCATCCTCAACTTCCAACGGCGCGAAGAGATCGTGATTCGCGTGACCGAGCCAGTGGTAATTACGAAAGGCGAGGAGCGGGCGCAGTTCGAGCATGGCGCGCGTCTCCTCGCCGGCCAACAACCGATAGCGAATCACAGTCGTGTTCTCGCCGTGCCGCATGAAGACAGTCTTCTCTAATTCGACCTCGCCGGCGCGGTAAGTAAAGATGGGAAAGGGATCGAGCCGAAAGCCGGTTTGCAGCAGGTAGCCTTGCGGGTGAATCGTTTCATTCGGGTAACGATTCGTGCCGAGATCGAACCGCGTGTCGCCCACGATGAGCGTCTCTTCCAATTTCGCGAGCAGCACGGCGCGGTCGGTGGGCGGGCGCGTGGCGGCGACGAGCAGGCCGTGATATCGGCGCGTGTTCATGCCGTTGATGTTGGATGAAGCGAAGCCGCCCAGCCCATTAGTTTCTAGCCATTCGCGCCGCGCGGCTTGTTCGAGTTGGCGGCAGATGTCCGCAGCGAAATTGATCATCCGTGATGTCGCTCCTTTTAGTGGCGTGTCTTGTATCACAAACCAGCGTCGAGCCTGCAAGAAATAATTTCGCGCGGCGTTCAAGAGATGGCTTGAAGAAATTTGTGGGAGGGACTGATGAAAAGAGGAACTGTGTTGGCATTGGGAGCGCTGATTGCATTCTCGCTGTTGTGGATGATCTCAACTGTGCAGCCGGGCGGAGCATTTGTCGCGGCGGCGCAACAACGCGGCGAGCGCGTCGCGCCCATTTATCGAGAGGATTTCGCGGTGGAAATCTTGATTGACGGCGTGCCGCAAGAAAAATATCCGGCGCGCGGGAAAATCTATGTCGAAGCTGTCAGAGGCGCTGAATATGCGTTGCGGATCAGGAATCCGCTGCCGGTGCGCGTCGCCGTCGCGCTCTCGGTTGACGGGCTGAACACCATCGACGCCAAACGCACGACGGCGCACGGCGCGAGCAAGTGGGTGATCCCGCCGCACGGGACGATCACCATCGGCGGATGGCAGATGAGCAGCCAGCGCGCCCGCCGGTTTTATTTCACCAGCGAGCCTGACTCATACGCCGCCAAACTCGGACGCCCTTCGGACATCGGCTTGATCTCCGCCGTCTTTTTCCGCGAGCAAAGCCGCGTGACGGAGATCGCTCCGCCGCCCCTGCCGCATCGAGATTCCGGCACACGTGCGGAGACAGAGCGGCGCGCGCAGCAACCATCAGCTAACAGTTCCGCTAAGTCCGGGCCGGCGCGTGATCGCGCTATCGCGCCCGACGACGATTATGCCGCGACGGGCATCGGTCGCTCTGTTGGCAATAACGTCTATCTCGTTGACCTGAATTTAGAACCGCGTCCGGTCGCGTCATTGAACATGCGTTATGAATACCGGCCTGAGTTAGTCCGCCTCGGCGTGCTGCCGCGCCCGTACCCGGAGCCTGACCCTCTGCGCCGCCGCGAGCGAGCGCGCGGCTTTGATGAGCGAATGTTCTGCCCCGAACCGTGAAGGCAGAATCAGAGAAAAGGGAACAAAACGATCAGCCTCGCGTCTAACCAAACGACATTCGTCGAAAGCACATCTTTGGAGGTCTGCCATGTCCCGATTCGATAGCCCGCTCAATCGCGTGACTGTGGCCGCGCCGTGTTCCGCTGGTTGGGACAGAATGCGCGGCAACGAGCGCATCCGCTTTTGTGAGCAATGCTGCTTGAACGTCTATAACCTCTCGGCTATGTCGAAGAGCGAAGCCGAGACACTGATCATGCAGGCGGAAGGCCGCCTCTGTGTGCGTTACTACCGCCGCGCTGACGGCACGATCTTGACGAACAATTGTCCCGCCGGCCTGCACGCGTTGAAGCGGCGCGTAACAAAGACCGCGAGCGGTATCTTCGCGGCATTCGCCAGCTTCTTTGCGGGAGTCGGTGTGTTTTCAGGTGCGGAAATAATGAAGAGCTGGCTGATTCGCGCTGATGTCGATGCGGTTGAGTACACTGGAAACTAAAATTCCCGTCATTTTGCGTGTTTCCTAGAGACATGCACAAAGAACACATCAAACTCAGCCAAGCAGACCAAGACTTTTTAATGGCAATGATCTCAAAAGGTCAACTCCCG
>JALZKK010000218.1 GCA_030859285.1 Acidobacteriota bacterium
CGCACGACACGGGAACGGAATGGCGCAGGCAGCCGCGCCCGGCGGGACGTTACACGAGCATCGTCTGGATTCCCGGCAACTTGCTGGCCGAAGGGAGCCTCGTCGCGCACATTTCATTGATGTCGCACTTTCCCACGACGCGAATGCACGCGCACTCGCGCAACGCCGTCGCCTTTCAAGTGATCGACAACCAAGCGGGCGACTCCGCGCGCGGCGATTATCTCGGCCCCTTGCCGGGCGTCATGCGCCCTCTGCTCGAATGGACGACGCAGAAAGGAAATGATGAATGATGAATGCGAAATGATGAATGAAATGAAGCGCTGTCGTGATCTTCATCATTCATCATTCCGCACTCATTATTTCCTCTGCCTGTGCTGTGATTTAAGTTGAAGAGCCGTGAAGTTATCCGTCGCCCTTTGCACTTATAACGGAGCCGCTTTTCTCTCTGAACAGCTTGAGAGCATCGCGGCGCAGACGCGGCTGCCGGATGAGCTGATCGTCTGCGACGATTGCTCGACCGACGATACGCGCCGGATCGTCGAAGCATTCATCGCGCGCGCGCCCCTCCCTGTGCAATTGCACGTCAACGAACGTAATCTCGGATCGACGAAAAACTTCGAGCAGGCGATCCAACTCTGCGCGGGCGAGATCATCGCGCTCTCGGATCAAGACGACGTGTGGCGCGCGGATAAGCTGCGCCGGATCGCAGAGGTGTTCGCGTCTGCGCCCGGCGTCGGCCTCGTCATCAGCGATGCGGAATTGGTTGACGAAGAATTGCGGACGTTCGACCGCCGCCTCTGGCAAGAGACAATGACCGCCCGCGAGCGACGCTTGATGGTGGAGGGGCAAGCCTTTGTAGTGTTGCTCAACCGCAACGTCGTGACCGGGGCGACCATGGCTTTCCGTTCGCGCTACAAAGATTTGTTTCTGCCGCTGCCCGACGATCTGTTCCTGATTCACGACGGCTGGATCGCTTTAGTGATCGCTTCCGTCTCGTCAATCGCGCTGCTCGATGAACCGCTCGTCAAATACCGCCAACATTCGGGCCAGCAACTCGGCTTGCGCGGCAAAGACGCGCCGCCGCCGCCCGACACGCCCGCCCGCCGCCGCGACTATTACAGCGGCGAAGGGGAAAAACTCCGCCGCGTGCGCGAGCGTTTAGAGGCCTTCGGTGGCGCAACATCGGACGAGGAAAAGCGATTATTGGGAACGCGCATCAAGCAGATGAGAGAGAAGGAACAGCACTACGCGGTGCGGGGCGACTTGCCGGAGAATCGGCTGGCGCGCGCCTCCGTCGTCTGGCGAGAACTGCGAACACTTCGTTACCGCCGCCACTCCAAAGGATTCTTGAGCGCGGCGAAAGACTTATTGCGCTAAGTTCTCACAAATACTTTGTGCGAAGAATGTTCAGATGATGCAACTCGTGGCCGGCGATGATGTAGGCAAGCGCCCTCACGCTAATCTCGCCGTTATTCGCGACGCCGCGCCGCAACCATGCGTCGCCCTTCAGTTGACGGAAGAGCAGTAAGTTCGCGCGCCGCACGTGTTCAAATTCTTCCGCGAGATCGCGCAAGAGACACTCGTCGGAGTTTCCGCCCTTCACGTAATCGTCCTGCTCAAATCCCGGCAGCGGCGTCTGGTCCCCGCGCGCAAAACTGAGCGCGCGGTAAGCGAAGACCCGCTCGCTGTCAATAATGTGGCCGACGAGTTCCTTCACGCTCCACTTGCCCGGCGCATAACGCGAACCCGACTGCACATCAGAAATGCCGCGCAGGAGCGATAACGTAGCGTCGAGTTGACGGCTCAACGTCTCGACGATCTGGCCTTCGGGGACGAGTGAAATGTATCCGCTGTAGTAAGACGGATACTCGGCGGCGTCCGGTCGTCCAATGTTGGCGTCAGTCATGACAAATGATCTCCGAAGTTAAAATAAACAGGACTCTGCCTCGGTAGTGGTCAAAATGTAAAGCTGCGGCGGTGCAGCTCGCCGCGTCAGCGGCAAGGAGGCAACAATATTACTTTTTGATCACTACCGCTGCTGCTTCATTCTAAGCTGCTAACAGCGCGTTGAGGATGCGGTCGGCGGCTTGGCCGTCCCAGAGTGGGGGAACGCTTCGCGGCGGCGAGTCGAGAGCGGCGAAAGCCTCGCTCACGATCCGCTCTCGATCAGCGCCGACGATGCGGTTGGTCCCCAACGTGACGGTGATCGGTCGTTCGGTGTTTTCGCGCAACGTGAGGCACGGAATGTTGAGGGCGGTAGTCTCTTCCTGAAGGCCGCCGGAATCGGTCAGAACGAGCCGCGCGCCGCTGTAGAGGCGGAGGAAATCAAGATAGCCGAGCGGTTCGACGAGGCGGAGTTGCGGCGCGCGGCTCTCGATCTTTTCTCGCAGGCCGAACTCTTGCAGATTGCGCCGTGTGCGCGGATGGACGGGAAAGATCACGGGCAGCCGCCGGCTCAATTCTGCGAGCGCATCGAGGATGCCTGCGAGCGTCGCGGCCTCGTCAACATTCGACGGGCGGTGGAGAGTGACAACGGCATAATCAATGCCCTTTACTCCCAACTCTTCACGCACGCGCGATTGCCCGGCGCGTTCGAGATGAGCATAGAGCGAATCGATCATCACATTGCCGACGAAGCGAATGCGCGAGGGGTGAATGCCTTCGGCTAACAAATTCTCATCGGCGTCAGGCGAAGGCGTCAGCAACAGATCGGCGATCTGATCTGTCAGCAGCCGGTTGATCTCTTCCGGCATCGTGCGGTCACGGCTTCTGAGTCCCGCTTCGACGTGCGCGACCCGCACACCCAACTTCACGCAGACTAACGCACAGGCCAGCGTCGAATTGACATCGCCGACCACCACGACCCAAGCGGGCTGCTCGCGCAACAAGACCGGCTCAAACTGCTGCATCACGGCGGCGGTCTGCTGCGCGTGCGAGCCGCTGCCGACGCCGAGATACACATCCGGCTCCGGCAAATTCAGATCACGAAAAAAAGCGTCGGACATCCGCGCGTCGTAGTGCTGCCCCGTGTGGACCAACACCGACCGAAACTCGCGCGCCCTGCGCCCAATGGCATCCACAATCGGCGCGACCTTCATAAAGTTCGGGCGCGCGCCGACGACACTCAAAACTTTAAGCATAAGTTCGCTAAAAAGTTCAAAGTTCAAGGTTCAAAGTCAAAATAGCTTCTCCGACTTTGAACTTTGAACCTTGAACTTTGAACTTACAGCCGAATGATCCGCGCGCAGGCCGTCCGCCGTAGATCGCCGTTCAATGCGTTGCGGGTATCGACGATGAGCTTGCTGAGTTGGCAGACGCGCCCGTAATCGACGTTGCTGTGATCGGTGACGACGACGCAGCAATCGGCGGCGCGCAGTTCTTCG
The DNA here is from genome assembly GCA_030859285.1 of Acidobacteriota bacterium. Taxonomy (GTDB): domain Bacteria; phylum Acidobacteriota; class Blastocatellia; order Pyrinomonadales; family Pyrinomonadaceae; genus JACCRA01. The sequence continues at coordinate 3,384 of JALZKK010000218.1, forward strand.
TCTGTTAAATGAACAGACTGCAAAGGCTCGCCGCTTCCTTGTGTATGCGCGTCGTCGAAGCGGACTTCACTGACGAACGGATCGTGATACCGCACATCCGCGCCCTTCGCCCGCAGCCGGTCGATGATCGACAGCGCCGGGCTTTCGCGCACATCGTCAATGTCTTTCTTGTACGCCACTCCGAGCAGCAACAAGCGCGCGCCGTTGAGCGCCTTGCGATCCTCATTCAATCCGTCCGAGATCAACTGCACCACATGTTCCGGCATCCGCGAATTGACTTCTTCGGCCAGCCCGATGAAACGCGAGTCGAACCCATGTTGTCTGGCCTTCCACGAAAGGTAATGTGGATCGAGCGGGATACAGTGCCCACCGATTCCCGGGCCCGGATAGAACGCCATGAAGCCGAAAGGTTTAGTCGCCGCTGCGCGGATTACTTCCCATGTGTCGATGTTGAGGGCATAACAGAGGCGCGCCATCTCGTTTGCCATGCCGATGTTGACGGCGCGGAAGGTGTTCTCTAAAAGTTTCGCGGCTTCGGCGACGCGCGCCGACGTGACCGGATGGACATTGCTGACGATCTCACCGTAGAGCGCGGCGGCTACTTCGGTTGAATCTTCGGTGCAGCCGCCGACGACTTTCGGGATGTTGTGCGTCTGAAACTGCGGATTGCCGGGATCGACCCGTTCCGGCGAGAAGGCCAGCAGAAAGTCTTCATCCAACTTGAAGCCGCGCTCTTCGAGCATCGGCAGCAACACCTCATCGGTCGTCCCCGGATAAGTCGTCGATTCGAGAATGATCAGTTGGCCGCGCCGCAGGAATTTTTGAATCTGCTCGGCGGCAGCGAGGATGTATGAAATGTCCGGCTCTTTCGTTTTCCGAAGCGGCGTCGGAACGCAGATGATAACCACGTCACAAGCGCCCAACTCCGCGAAGTCAGTCGTCGCGCGCAGACGCTCGGCGTCCACCAACTCTTTAACGAGCGCCGACGGCACATCGCCGATGTAAGACTCGCCCCCATTGATGCGCTCGGCCTTCGCCGCATCGACCTCGAAGCCCGTCCCGCGAAAGCCCTTGTGCGCGAATTCCGTGATGAGCGGCAAGCCCACATAGCCGAGGCCGATCACGCCGACGTGCGCGCCCCGTGATTGAATCAACCCTGTCAGTTCATTTTTAAGCATGATGATTCATTGAGCATTGATCTGAATTATCTGGAAGGAACTCAAGAAGTTTTATCGAACAAGACGATTTCAAGACTAGGTGAGCCGCGCGCGGGCTGTCAAGCAGACTCGCTGGGAGCGCGGGCATCCCTGCCCGCCGCGTGCGCCAGCACGCGAAAGCGTTACGGTAGATTCGAGCCTGATCGATTCGAGCTTGAACTTAAGCGTAGTTTGTTTTCGCGCTGACGCGCTCAGCGGGCAGGGATGCCCGCGCTCCCAGAATTCGCACTCCCGGCGTCTCTGGCGGCGAGGCGTAGGCGGGCGCTG
>JALZKK010000219.1 GCA_030859285.1 Acidobacteriota bacterium
CTGCAAAACGCGCGGCTCGCCTTCGTCAGCTGCGGCGTGATGGCCGAGTCGATGATCGCGGGTGTGCTGAAACGCGAACTCGTCGCGCCCACGCAAATCGTCGGCAGCCATCCGCGCGCGGCACGGCGCGAAGAGTTGGCGGCGAAGTACGGCATTCACACCATCGAGAGCAACCGCGAGGCCGTCGCGCTCGCGCAAGCGAATGATGGGACCAATGTTGATGATGCGTCCGGCTCAATCGTCGTCCTCGCCGTCAAGCCGCAACGCTTGGGCGGCGTGCTGCACGAATTGAAAGATGCTGTGCAAGCCGAGCAACTCGTCGTCTCGATCATCGCCGGCGCGCGGATCGAGACGATGGCCGGTGAGTTGTCGCATCCGTCAATCGTGCGCGCGATGCCGAACACGCCCGCGCAGATCGGGCAGGGCATGACCGTCTGGGCCGCGACGCCGCAAGTCAGTGAAGAACAGCTCGCGCAAGTGCGCGCGCTGCTCGGCGCGTTGGGCAAAGAGCTGCGCGTCGAAGAGGAACGCTGGATCGACATGGCGACAGCCTTGAGCGCGACTGGTCCCACGTACTTTTTCCTCGTCATGGAAGCCTTGACGGACGCCGGCGTTCACATGGGTTTCTCGCGCCACGTCGCGCAAGAGTTGGTCTTACAGACAATGCTCGGATCAGTCCTGTTCGCCCAAGAATCGCACAAGCACCCGGCGGAACTCCGCAACATGGTCACCTCGCCCGGCGGCACGTCCGCCGAAGCCATTTACCAAATGGAAAAAGGCTCGCTCCGCACCGTGCTGTCCAAAGCGGTTTATGCCGCCTATCAAAGAGCCGTCGCGTTGGGGCAGAAGAAATAAGGAAAAGCTATGGTCGGAGTTAACGGGCGGCGGCTGTGAGAGATCGTTTCCTCAAAAAACGATCCGAAAAGCGCGACGCGCCAGCGTGCGTTTAAGATTGAGATAGCCTTGATCGCCGGCGACCAGTTCGCCGAGCGTGTGGCGAATGCCGGGATGCATTCGCGCAAAACTGATCATTCTGCCGGTGAACGGCTCGCCTAAAAAGTTTCCGTAGAAGCGTCGCCGCATCGCGGAAGCCCGGCGCAGTTCACGTCCGAAGTCCGCCCGCCAACGCTCCTCATAAAGTTGAGTTTGGTCCGCGAGATAAGCTGCGGCGAAGAGTTCGGCGGAGCGGAGCGCGTAATAAATTCCTTCGCCCGTCACCGGATCGGCGAAGCCGGCGGCGTCGCCCAAGAGCGCCCAATCGTCGCTGCCCGCACGTCGTTGGTCCCACGTCTGCGGCGCGAGTCCGGGAATGCGCGCCGCATATCTCTCGACCGACGCGCGCAGTTTCATCTCGATCTCCGCGTCGCGCCCTTGGCCGTCGGCACGGCGCGCGCCGTTCGACCAGAGAGACGCTTGCGGCTCCTCGCGTTGCCGGTAATAACCGAACATGAAATCCCAGAGTAGTTGATCAAGCGTGTCATGTTGGAAGGCGTCTTGCGAAGTGGCAATGCCGAACGAGACGTGATCGAGGCGGGGAAAAGCCCAAGCGTAGCCGGCCCAGCCGGGGAGAAACGCGACGACGGTCGGAGCTTCGTCGGCGCGCGGCAGCGGGGCGCGATAACCGAAGGCGACTTCCATCTCGGCTTTCGGCACTGGCCCGGCCAAGCGCCGCGCGATGGGACTGTTAGCTCCATCCGCTCCGACCAAGACACGTCCCCGCCAAGTCGCACTATCACGCGAGCGCACCACCCAACCGTGTTCGTTGGCCGCGCGCGGTTCAACGGTCACGCGCGTCTTAAAGAGTTGAGCGCCCGCAGCGCACGCTCGCTCGCACAGGTAGGAATCAAACTCGCTCCGCGAATAGATCGCGAAAGGCTCGTTCAGTTTGAGGCAGACGTGCGCGCCTGTCGGCGAGTACATCTCCACTTCATCAATGATTCGCCCTGCCGCTTCCAGCAAGTGCGGCCAAGCTCTTAGCGCCTTTGAAGTGACGCCCCCGCCGCAAGCCTTCGGCTCCCCCGCTGGCCGACCGTCGAACAGCGCCACGCTGGCCCCGCCTCTCGCCAGATGTTCCGCCGCGAACGCTCCCGCCGGGCCGGCTCCGACGATCAGCACAGCAAATTCTTTTTCACTCGTCATCTGTCAGACTTTCAACTGTCACTCGTCACTATTTCAAATCCTACACGGAAGAAATGATGAATGCGAAATGCTGAATGATGAATACACGGACGAAGCTGCATGATATTCATCATTCCGCATTCATCGTTCATCATTTCTTTACCCGCCGTGTGCTAGAATCCCCACGTTCCCCATCCACATAACCCCCGTTGACGCCCGTGCCTTCTGATACAAGTCACCTCCACAGCAGAGGACTTGCGGCGGGTGCTGGCTTAACTTTAAGGAGAGTTTTTATGGCAGAAGATAAACAAACAAAATCTTCTCTCGGAGAAGGCACGGCCACGGGTCTGAAACCTGAAACGGCTCTTGATCCGGTTGAGGAGGTCAACCCGGCTAACGATCTGCGTTCGCTCGACCTCGGCGAATCAGGCCAATTCGCGCCCGGCGGTTATTACAATCAGCAAGGCGCAACCAGAACTGACCGCCTCGATCTTGATGAGCAAGTGGCTTCTGATAAAGAGTCTGACCGTTAGCGGAATCAACGGAGGCAGACGGCAGGAGCAGGAGGCAGGAAAAGCAAAGGGTCTGAACTGCTTCTGCCCTTGCTTCCTGCTCCTGCTGTCTGCCTCCTAAGAGCGCCCTCCCTAACTCAGTGTGTGCGGCGTGTCGCGCGGGCCAACGCGCGTCGCGCCGTTTGGCTGGCGGCGAGTGCCAACGTTGCCGCTTCCGTCAACAGTTGCGGAGCGAAGGCAGCGCGGCGTAAGTGCGTGCAGACGCGCAGGCGTTCGGCGAAGCGTTGGCGGTAAGCGGCGCGGTAGGTGTCTGCCAACGCAGCGAAGGCTGCGCCCGCGCGCAGAGCAGGTAAGTCTCTGGCGATTGTCTCTGCCGCCAGCGCGCCACTCTCTAAAGCCATCAGCATCCCGCTGCCGGTAAACGGATCGATGAAGGCGGCGGCGTCGCCGATAGTCAACAAGCCGTCGGCGGGGACGGATTCGTTGCGCCCGAAACTCTCCAGCGCGACGGCCAGCCATTCCGACTTGACGCGCGCATTCCGCAAAGTCTCCGCCGCGCGCCGGTTCGAGGCGACGATCTCGCGCATCACGCGCCCGGCATCATTCGCGCACGCACGCACATCACGCGAGGCTGCAATGAAACAAAGATTGCACAAGTTATTCTCCACGCTGCTCAAGCCGCCGTACCCGCCCTTGTAGAAATAGATTTCGCACGCGCCTGCGGCCACGCCCGCGCCTTCGAGATGCGCTTTGAAAGCGACGAGCGGCATCTTAGTTTTTCTCGCACCACTCTTTCGCCCGTGGCCCTCGACTCTTCGCGCCAACGCCCGCGCGCGCCCCGTCGCGTCAATCGTGATCAGCGCATGAAAGCGGCGCTCCTCATTACTCACTTGCGCGCGGACGCCACAGACCCGGCCCTCCTCATCACACACCGCGCCGACGGCTCGCGCTTCCTCTAACACTTCGATACCGGCGGCGCGCGCCCGTCGCAGCAACCGCTCATCCATTTCGGCCCGGCTCAAACCCAACGCCCAAGTCTCCTGACCCGCAAACCACTCGCTCGGCACAGAGACTCGCCGACCGCTCCGCGCATAAAATTCTGTGCGCGAGATACGCGCCCCGCCCGCTTCCATCATCCCGTCCCACACGCCAAGCCGCCGGAAATGTGCAAAACACTCCGGCGAGATAAACTCCCCGCACAATTTCGCGCGCGGAAACTTCCGCCCTTCGAGCAGCAACACATGCGCGCCTTGTCCCGCCAGATGAATGGCTGCGCTCGCCCCCGCCGGCCCGCCGCCCACGATCAGCACGTCATACATCGAAACTGGCGAAGTCATAACAACCATGAATTGTAGAAGCTGTAGAGAAATCCTCTATGCAACGTGTGACTCTTAGACATTATCGCCGAGTGACACCCTGCCGTCGTGGACAGAGAGCAGCCCGTCACGTTGCAACCCCTCGAACTCTGCGAGCAGCCGCTCTTTGATGTTGCCGCCGCTCCGGTTGAAGCCGAAGAGCCGGCGCGTCTCCGCAATGAGCGATTCAAGGCTGATGCCGACGGCGTGTTGCACGATTAACAGCATCGCGTTCTGTAGCTCCTGCGGCGGAATATGCTTGATCTCGCGCAGCGTTTCGTCTTCGTCATCTGACGGCGTCCGCACAAGCGAGCGCGCCTGCCCGCGTGCTTGCGGAGTCCACAAGAACTCGCCGTCCTGAATCACCGCGCCCGTGCGAACGAGATTTCTCACAGCTTCCCGGACGGCGTTCATCATCCGGCTGCCGACCTTTGCACGTCCCCACGCTGCGGCCAAACGCCGCGCCGCGACTTCAACGTGAAGAGGACTTTCCTGCTCGACAATCAGTTGCAGCAGCCGGCACTGTTCGCCGCGACACGCGGGGTCGTGAAATTCGAGATAGCTCATCTGATTTAAGGGCGGCTGAAAGACTTTGTAGTCGGTCGTGCCCGGCAGCGCCCGCGTCTCCGCCATGTCCGTCCGCTCGGTTCGCTCAACGGTCAGTGATATTTCGTCTTCAGTAAGACGCTCTGGCCGTTGTTCCTGTACTTCGGGGACAGCCGCAGCGTCATCCACGATCAGCACGGTCTCATCATCTGTGCGGCGCGACGCCTCCAACGCTTGCGCGAGGCGGCTAATCTCTGATTGGCGTTTTGTTACCCAGTCGGGGGACCAGACGCGGTGGATGCGCCAGCCCAATTTTTGGAGGACTTGCTGGCGCAGGCGGTCGCGGTCGCGCGCCGTATAGGCCGAATGATACGTCGCGCCGTCGCACTCGATGCCAAGCAGAAAGCGGCCCGGATTCGCGGGATCAACTACGCCAATGTCAACGCGGTAGCCGCTGCATCCGACCTGCGTCACCACGTCATAACCGAGCCGCTTGATCTCTCCGGCGATGTCGATTTCAAGCGGCGAGTCGGCCTCGCCGATCCCTTGCGGGTGCGTCAGAGACAGAGCCGCCGCGCCGCGCTCGGCGTAGTCGAGGTAACGGTGCAAGTTCAACACGCCGGAGGCTGCCGTTGCGCTCAGGTTAATGTCTGCGGCTGTGATCGAACTGACGAGGATGACCTTTTCCCGCGCCCGTGTGATGGCGACGTTCAGGCGGCGCTCGCCGCCGGTGCGGTTCAAGGGACCAAAGCCCATCGCCATTTGGCCGTTGGCGTCGCGCCCGTAACCGACGCTAAAGATAATCACGTCGCGCTCGTCGCCCTGCACGTTCTCAAGATTTTTGACGAAAAAGCCTTCCAAGCGATCATCTTTGAAAAAGTCTTCGTACTCGCGACGGGTGAGACGGCGGCGCTCGATCTCGTCCTCTATCGCCGTCATCTGCGCCTGACTGAAGGCGACCACGCCGAGACTCTTCTGCGGGTAGCGCCGGAAATGCTCGAACACCAGATCGGCCACCCCGACGGCTTCACGCAGATTGTGCCGCTTGCCACCACGATCATAGACGCCGTCGGCGAGATGAACGAATTGAAGTCCGAGCGCGGGATGCTTATCCAGCGCCGCCGGGAACGTCACCAGATCGCTGTTGTAAAAGCGGTTGTTCGAGAATGCGATCAGCGATTCGTGGCGGCTCCGGTAATGCCAGCGTAGAGACTGCACGGCCATGCCGCCGATGGTCTGGCATTCGTCGAGTACGCTCGCGTAGTCAGCCGAAGAATCGACCGCCGTCGCTTCCGTTGCACCGTCGTGCGTCTCCATCTCCGGCTCGTCCACTTCGATACTGCGGAAAAAGTCGGTCGGCGGCAACTGCTTGCTGTCTCCGGCAACGACGAGTTGCGCGCCGCGATAAATCGCGCCGACGGCATCCTCGGTGAAGATTTGCGAGGCTTCATCAAAGATCGTCAGGTCAAAGCGCACCCGCTCGGTCTGCAAAAATTGGCTGACCGAGAGCGGACTCATCAGCAGGCACGGCTTGAGCTTCAACAGCAGGTTCGGGATCGCGTCGAACAACGAGCGCACCGGCAGATGTCGCCGGCGCTTTGCCGCCTCTCTTCGCAGCACGGCAATCTCCGAGTCCTGCGCTTGCAAAAACGTTCCTTGAGGCCGGCGCGCGTTGCACATCTGGACGATCCTTTGCGCCGACAAGCGCACGAGTTCGGCATCTGTCTCACGGAACTCGCGGATCACGTCCTCGTGTGTGCGCGCGCGGAATTCCCCGAGTCGCTCGTCTATCTCGCAGACGCGATTCCACCACGCTTGATAAATTGACTTATGGAGGGTAGAGACGAGTTGCGCGCCCGACGGTTTGCGCCGCTTAAGTTCGGCTAACAACCCTCGCAGCCCGGCTTCCGCGAATTTTGTTTCCAAGCGGCGGCAATCTATCCACGCCTGCAATTCGTCAACGCGCGCCGCCATCCGATCCACAGCCGCGACGATCTCCGCGAACGAGGAATCGCGTAACGGTCGCCCGCGCAGAACGGGTGCGGGCGGCTCGAATCGTTCTTCCAGACGACGAATGCTCTCCCGCGCCTCATCAAGACTGCGAAGCAATTGATTCACCGACGGCGTCTGCTCGCCGCGTTGCGCGGCGACCTCGACAAAGCGCGCCGTCATCTCGCGCCCGTCGAAGAGGCGGCACACCTCGCTGGTCCACTCAATCGCCGCCAGCACTTCGCCCCACGTCGTATGAACACCCATATAGCGGCGTCCGAACTTGCGGCGCAGGCGATCAGACTCTGCCTCAATGCCCTGATTGAGATTCGATAATTCTTTGACGCGCTTAAGATCGGTGACGAGCGTGGCGAGATCGAGATGTTCTCCGCGCTTGGCTAAGGGCAGTAGAGCGTCCAGGTGTTGCGATAACTCGGTGAGCGGAGGCGTCAGCGCGGTGAGCCAACTTTCGATGCCCGCCAGCGACGAAACGCCGATGCCGAGTTGCGTCTGCGGCAACCGGCTAACGGGCACGAGATCGGTGACCGCATTTTGCTCTTCTTCCCAAGTCGAGATAGTTGTCAGTAAGCGCTCGCCCGTGGCGCGCAAGTCAATCAAAGGGAGCGAGCCGAACGAAACGGCTTGGACCAACTCCGCCGGAAGGCCAGCATCAGCGCCGGTCAATTCCAACACGGCGGCTGCCGTCTTTAACGCTTGAGTGACGCGCGCGAAATCAGTCTCCGCGCCGCGATCATACGCGCCGAGTAATTCGCACGGCGGCGGCGCTTCCGCCAAGAGTTGCGCGCGCAGGCGCACCAATTCGCGCGCCTCCAACAAGTCGGGCGCGATATCGGGCGCGAGCGTTGGCGTGCGGCTCGTGCGAAGGATGGCGCGTTTGTCCCGGCGGAAGGAAGGCGACAAAAAGCGTAATGGCGTGCGGTAGAGCAAGCCGCTAAATCGCTCGATCAGATCGTCAAGCGGAAGCTCAAGGAAGCTGGCGTCGTAGCGTTCTAAAAGCCGTGCGCGGCGCGCTTCGTAATCGGCGCGCCGGCGGTTGTACGCCTCGCACAGAGGCGCGAACTTGGCGGCTGCCTCTCGCGCCTGCTCAAGCCGCGCCGGGTTGAGCCATGACGCTTCGGGCTTCGCCTCCGCCGCGCACAGTAGCGCAAGGCCAGCGAAATCACGCGCGCGTTTAAGGCTCAAAGGATCAAACGGCAGCCCAAATGCTCGGCTTAGGCTCTCCGCGTCGCGGCGCACGTCGCGCACAAGCAAGGCAGTGGCGCGCAGAAAATTCAATATCGCATGTCTGCGCCGGACGAGATGTAGTCCGCGCCCGTCTGCGTCGGCGAGACCGCCGCCATCGCCGGCGTCACTCGTGATGCGATTCCACAGGCGTTGCAGCGACTCGCCGGTCTCAGCAGCGACATCGAAGATCGCTGCCTCGTAGCCGGCGGCGAGCGCGTTTCGTTCATTCCAGTAATCCGCGCAAATCAGTCGGTACTTATCGGCTTCTTTGGAGATCGCGTCCAGTTCGCCGGTTGTCAGCCAAGAGGGATCGGGCGCGGGGCTGGAGCTAAGATGTCTGCCCACTGCCGCCAACCACTCACACGCGGCGAAGTCCGCCGGAGTTTCAACGCCGATAGCTTTCGCAAACTCTTGAGCGTTGCGCGCCAACGCTTCGACCGAGGCGCTGCAACTTTTCAACTGGGTCAGCCACGCGGCTCGCGCTTCCAGATCGTAGCGTGTCTCAGTGCAACCATAGAACGGAAATTCATCGCCCTCCTCCACGATCTGCCACACGCCCGTGAGACGGCGCATTAACGCCTCCCACTCCTCGATGCGCTCCGGGCGCAGATTCTCTGCGGCGGCGAGTTGGACCGGCACGAGCGGCACGCCGTCGAGTTCCGCCAGTTGGCTGAGTACGTCGAAGGCGCTCATGCCGAGCGGCTCGCGGACAGCGTGGAGCGCCTGCACATAGTTGTTCAGGTGCGCGCGTGTGCGCTCCGCCCGCTCGAAGTCGGCAAGGGCGGGCAATCTGGTCGGCGCTAGCTGCACGTCGAGCGAGCGTTTGAGTTCCGCCACCACCTCGCGCTTGTTGGCTTTGTGACTGTGGAGTTCGAGACAAAAGTCGTCGAGGTGCGCGTCACGCAGGCGCTTGAAGACCACTTCGAGCGCGGCCATCTTCTCCGACACGAACAGGACGGTCTTTCCGCGCGCGATGAATTCGGCGACGATGTTCGCAATCGTCTGACTTTTCCCGGTGCCGGGCGGCCCTTGCAGCACAAGGCTGCGCCCCGCGAGCGCCGCCTGAATGCACTGCTGCTGGCTGCTGTCGGCGTCGAGAATTTGAAACGTCTCTTGCGGCTTCTGCACCTTGTCAAGCTCGCGCAACTCCGGGATCGACTCCGCCGCGTCGTGATCGAGAACTTCGCCCGCCAGCCCACGCACAATCGCGTGCGATTTGATGCGCTCGGCGTTGCTCGCAAGGTCTTGGTACATGCCGAGCTTGTGAAACGAGAACATGCCGAGATGAATTGTCTCGCGCACTTCCCACCCCAGCGATTGAACTTTCGCCGCCGTCGCCGCCAAATAATCGGAGAGCGCAGCGGCTTCCCATTCATCCGGGGCGGGCGGTAGCTCGATGCGAAAATCGCTTCGCAGTTTAGCGAGCAACGCCGGATTAAGAACTGCGTCTTCTTCAGCCCAGTGCAACTCGTAAGGATCGCTCGCGGTCTCGCGCCGCAGCTCGACGGGACACAGCACGAGCGGCGACAAGTTGAAATCCGATGACTCGGCCTCCTTCCACGCCAGCGTCCCGAAAGCGAGATGGAGAATCCGCACGCCGCGTTCCTGATAATCCGTATGCGCCTTGCGAAAGATGTTTTTGAGCGTCGCTTCGAGCCGCTGGCGACCGATTCCGGCGCACACCAATTTATCCGTCCTCACTTCGTCCGTGTTCACTATTTCGGCGATTAGTGTGGCAGGTGGAAGATCGTCATCGAGGCCGTTGACCTTCTCCGTTGCCGTTTCTTCTTCGTTCAACTCTACTGGCGGCAGCCAAAAGTTCCAGTGTTTTTCTTCGACATAGATGCGGTCGAAGATCGTTTCGGCGTCGGGCGCTGTGATCGCGAGGGTTGAGGCTTTGGTGGGTCGGAAATAGAGCAGGCGGTTGCGGCGCGTGAGGTCGATCAGCCGTTGCTTCCATTCATCAAGTCGTAAGTCAAGTGCAGGGATCATAAGCCTGTGCGCTGAAGCAGCAAAAATAAAATAGCTCACGTCGCTCAACCGGATACAGATAACGCCTTCGGCGCTATTCTGCACGCTTGCCGCTTAACACTAAGCGAAAGGGAAAGCGCCGTTGCACTTCGATTTCTTCGAGGTGTGCAGATGCGGCCAGATGCCGTAACTCTGCGGGGCGAAAACTTCTCAAGATCGAGAGCGCGCCGTCTTCGCGGAGCAAACGATTATGTAAGACAATTTTGCCCGCCGTCGTGTAGAGAAAAAAGGCGAGCGGGTGGCGGTGCAGATCGATGATGAAGATGCGGCGGCTCGCTACGCGGCTCATCTCGCGTAAGATCGCGACGACGCCTCCATCATCGAAGTGATGCGTGAACAGCGAGCAGATCGCGTAATCAAAAGCGTCGTCACTGAAGGGCAGACAAAGCGCGTCGCCACGCACCGATCCGATTTCCGGGTAAACGCGGGACTCCTCCACAATTGCCCGCGCCGAGCGCGCGTTCAGTTCAAGTCCCACCAACCGCGCACGCGCGCTACGCACGCACGCTGACTCTGCCACGACGCGCAATAACTCGCCCGAACCCGCGCCGACATCCAAAACTGAAAACTCTTTTAACTCTTGTCGCTCGATGTCTCGCAGCAGCGTGCGCCTGAGCGCCCGCGCGTCTCCCAGCCAACGGTTGACGCGCCGCAACTCGACGAGACAACCTTCGTACTCTGCCGGCGTATAGTCGCCTTTGTCGAGGTGTTCAAGCTCAAGGCTGCGACGAGCAAACATAAACGAGTTTCAAGTTTCAGGTTTCAAGTTTCAGGTCGAAAGTGAGAACCTGAAACTTGAAACCTTAAACTTTCTCCACGACGAGCGCGCTATTCTTCGACCCGAACCCGATGCAGTTGCAGAGAGCGACGCGCACTTCGCGCTCGTGTGCATGATTCGGCGTGTAATCCAGATCGCAGGCGGGATCAGGCTCGTCCAAATTGATCGTCGGCGGGATCGTGTTGGTCTCCATCGCGCAGAGCGCGGCGGCGAGACCGGCGGCACCGCTCGCGCCTTGTGGGTGGCCGAGTTGCGATTTGGTCGCGGACATCGGAATGCGCGCGGCGTGGGGACCAAGCGCGAGTTTGACGGCCTGCGTCTCGATGCGGTCGTTGAGTTGCGTGGACGTGCCGTGCAAATTCACATAGTCGATTTCTTCGGGAGTGCGCCCGGCATCTGCGAGGGCAAGGTGCATCGCGCGCGCCGGCTCTTCGCCCGAGTCTTCGAGGCGCACGCGATGATAAGCATCGCACGTCGCGCCGTAGCCGGTGATCTCCGCGTAAATATGCGCGCCGCGCCGCATGGCTCGCTCGTATTCTTCCAGCACATAAATCCATGCGCCCTCGCCCAGCACGATCCCTGAACGGTCGCGCGAGAAAGGACGCGAAGCGCGCGCCGGGTCGTCGTTCCACTGGCTCGTCAATACCGTCATCACGTTGAAGCCGGCGAGAATACCCGGCGCGAGCGGAGCATCGACGCCGCCCGTGAGCATCACGTCTTGACGACCGAGCGAGATGTGTTCGGCGGCATAAGCGATAGCGTCGGTTGAGCTGGTGCAACCGGTCGAGACGATGTGCGAGAGGCCGCGCAAGCCGAAGGCCATCGAGAGTTCAGACGACAAACCGCCGTGCGTCGAAGAAGGGATCGTATAGACGCTCGCCTTGCTGTGTTGATTAGTGAACCAGTATTCGTATTGCTGTTCGGTAAAACTGAGTCCGCCGCCCCCTGTGCCGAGGACGACGCCGATAGCGCGTCTCTCATCGAGCGTCAAATCTGTGTGCTGAATCCCGGCGTCGCCGAGGGCCTCGCGCGCGGCGGCGAGCGCGAGCGGCACAGTGCGTGGCACGTGCTTGCGATCTTTCGGATTGAGCTGCGCCGCCCAATCGAAGCCACGCACTTCGGCAGCGATCTTCACGGGCGAAGCGGACACGTCGAAGCTCTCGATCCGCCGCACGCCGCTCTCGCCTTGTCGCAGAGCGCGCCAAAAATTCTCGCGCCCGATCCCAATCGGCGTCACGCACCCGAAGCCCGTGATTACTACCCGGCGCGCTTGCCGCACACGTTTCGACATAAAAGCAATGCTTCCCTTCACCGCATTCGGCGGGTAGTCAGTGTTGGACAGAAAATAATCCGATGATGAAACCAAGCACCGAACCGCAGAATACTCCAAACATCAGACCGATCATTGTTCCGGCAAATATCCAAGCCGGTTCTTCTGGGTTTTCCCTTAGCCACGAGATAAACCACAATACAGCAGCCCCAATAACACCTCCACAAACGCCGCCGATAGCCAAACCAATCAGCCCGCGATTAAGAGATATTCTGATCTTCGATAGCGGCGACATATCAGAGTGACTTTCTCCCTCATAACCAAAGGTCTAACAATCACCTCTATGACTCTACAGCACGCGCCGAAACCGCCAACGCCGCTTTGCAGGCACGTTGCTCTGATTCGCTTTCGGCAGGCTCAACAGATTCGCAAACAGACGATATGCGCCGGGAACTCCGGCAGGCAATTGGCGGAACCAAGCGTAGGAAGTATAGACGTAATGTCCGCGTCCTAAGCGCAAGTAAACCTCGCCACCGTTGTTGGCCGGCTCATTCGCGTCGTGCGATTCGAGCAGCGTGACGTAGGCCGGATCGAACGTGATGAAGTTGTACAAATTGCGCTCTTGCACCCACCCTTGCCAATCTTCGTTCGTGATCTTGTTCGGGAAATTGAAGGCTGGGTGCGTCGGTTGCAAGACGCGGACCGGCGCGCTTTCATCCGTAACGCGCGCGATGCCGCCCGGCTCTTGCATCTTGGCAGGCAGCGGCGGTAAGCCACGCTCGGCGTAGTCGGGGCGTTGATATTGCACGATGAGCGCGCCGCCGCGACGGACGAAATCAAGCAAGCGTCCATTGTTCGCCACGAAGTCCGGCCTCGTCTGCGAAGCGCGGACGCCGACAACAATCGTGTCGAAGCGCGATGACAGATCGCCGATAGACAGATCGTTTTCATCGAGCAGCGTCGCTTGCAGTCCCATCCGCCGGATCGCTTCCGGCGCTTCGTCGCCGCTCCCCATTACATAACCGACGCGCACCGTTGCGACTTTCAGATCGAAGACTTTCACAATTGCTTCCGCCGCTGTGTAGAGTCGATGCGTCTGTATGTGCGGATAAGCGATCACTCTTTGAGTTCGATCAAATTTGCGCCCGTCGGCAGTGACGGCTTCAGCGCCGAGAAGGAAACTGTCTGCAACTCGCAACCTATTGCCGTTCCCTTCCGCGCGCGGCGCGGCCACGCTCACGTCGAAAGTGAAAGCGGCGCGCTCGCCTTTGTTCTGCAAAGCGAAAGGGGCGTCCGCCGGTTGCGCCTGCCAAACGTAATTGGCGGCGTTCGGCGGCATTCGCAAACGGACGCGCCCGCTCAGTGGCCCCTGCGAATTGTTGCTTAAACGGACGACGACGCGCTGCGGTTGCCGCCTCGCCTGTGTCGGGACGATGACGAGCGACGGATCAATCGCGACCGACAGCGCGGGGACGACGTTCAACTCACGCCGCAATTCGCCGCGCGCCGGATCGAGCGTGCGATATTCGATTGGCGCAGTCAGGAGCAATGGCGTATCGCCCACACTCAATTCGACTTCGGCATGGATGAGCGCGGGCGCGAACGGCTCGCCGCGCGGAGCGTCCGTCATCGGTTTGAAGAGAAAGCCCTCGCGTGGTTGTCGCAGCCAATACGGTTGCGTCAGCCGCGCGTCTGCTGGCACGGTGACATGGAATTGCGTGGCGCGGCGTGCAACCTCGTGCTGAGTTGGGGGACCAGTGTCCGCGCCGGTCGTCTGTGTCGCCGCGTCCCGCACTTGCCAACCGCCGGGCGCGCGGAGACGAATGTTTTTGATCTCGACCGGCGATTCTTCAGGAAAGAAAACGCGCGCCGTGACGTTGAAAGATTCGCCGGGCGCGACGGTCTCCGCGTCGGCCAAGACATCGACCATCACGCCTGTCGCCAAGCGCAAGGCTTCGGTGAATTCTTGTTCTTTCCGCGCCAGCAACAGCTCGGCATCGGCGCGTACACTGTCGGGATCTCTCAAGTTTGATTGTTCGTTATTTGTTTGACGCGCGGGCATGTTGGCGAGAAACTGACGCGCCTGTCGCGTCTGCGACAGCCCGGCGTTGAGCGCGGCGATGACGGTGCGCGGATCGTTGCCATTGAATTTCTCCAGAGCGGTCTTTGCATCTTCCTCAATTTTTTGTAGTAGCTCGATCAGTTCAGCGTTGTCGAATCCCAACGCGCGGACACCGCTCGTTAGTGTGATTGGCAATCCGGCGAAGATGTCCGACTCACCTTCGCCCTGCAAGGTGAAGTCAGGCGCGCGTCCGACGGCGCGTACGCCTGAGAATTGCGGCCCGTGCAATTCGAGTCGTCCTTCGCCCTGCGACTTGTGCTGGCTGCGCCCGCGCATCGCGATCTCGTAGGCGCTCTGCCCGAACAGCGGATCGAACTGTCCGGTCTTGACGAGCATCGTCGCATCGCCTTCGCGTTGCGGCTCACTCTCACGCGACACGCGCGCGCTGACGTAAAGTTTCCGCGCCTGCCACGTTCGTAAACCTTCGGCGAGTTGTTCGGGAAACTCCTTCGGATCGGCAGCCGCGCGAAACGCGAGCGGCGTTAAGTGACCCGCAAACTGATGATGTCCATGCCCGTCTGCCGGCGCGCCGGTGAAGCGCGACACGATCACCAGAGGGCGGAACGTGCGGATCACGCGCACCATGTCCGCCAAGATTTCGCGCTCGTCCCACTTCTGCGCCGTCTCTGCGCGCGACTTCGTGAATCCGAAATCAAACGCACGTGTAAAAAACTGTTCGCCGCCGTCGAGTTTGCGCGCTTGCAGTAATTCTTCCGTGCGAATCACTCCGAGCGGCTCGAATAACTCCGGTCCGATCAAGTTCTGCCCGCCGTCGCCGCGCGTCAAAGAGAGATAGCCGACGCGCGCGCCGTCGCTGCGTGCGAGCCGCGCGATCAAGGCCGAGTCTTCATCGTCCGGGTGCGCGCCCGTGTGCAGCACGCTCGCCGTCGTCTGCAAACGCCGCAACCACATGCCGAGGCCAACCGCGCCCTCGTCGTAAGTCGAGCGCACCTGCGCGCGGGACGGCGCGGGAAGAAGAAGCGGAACTGTCGTCCAGAACGTGAGGAGCGCGGCAAGGCAAGCAAAAGCGAAAAAGCGTTTGAATAAAAGGCGGTTGACGGACTTCATTCTCTCGTCCTTATCGGGTCAGGCGCGCTTCGATCAGTCAAGCTCAACAGATACCCGACGACCACGACGGCGAGACACCCGATCACGTTGAACCACAGAAACGCGATGTCGGTGAAACGACTCGCGATCCAGACCGATGCGATGCCAAAGAGCAAGCCCCAGAACGCTCCGCGCGAACGCGCGCGCGGCACGGCGACGGCCAAGACGAAAACTCCGAGCAGCGAGCCGTAGAAGAACGAGCCGAAGCGGTTGACCACTTCGATCAGCGAGCCGAGCGTCGTGGCGTAGAGCGCGACGAAGCAGGCGAACACGCCCCACACGCCCGTCGCGATCCGCCCGACCAGCACGCTCCGGCGGTCGTCGGCGTTGGGCCGCAAGTGACGGCGGTAGAAATCAATTGTCGTCGCCGTCGCCAGCGCGTTCAATTCCGCCGAGATGCTCGACATGGCGGCGGCGAAGATCGCGGCGATGATCAAGCCCACGACGCCCGCCGGCATGTGCTGAACGACGAACGTCGGGAAGACATAATTCACGTCCGTAAATGTTGGCTTCCCGCTCGCCTCTTTGACGAGCGCGACGCCGCGCCCGCGCACTTCGTTCAGACTGTTGTTCGCTTCGACGTACTGCTGCCGCGCCGCGCTCTCAATTGCCGCGTCGCCGCTCTGCCCGGCGCGCACGTAATCGCCTGCCGCCTGCTGCCGCGCGGCGTGCGCGCCGGCGTATTCAGCCTGTAGCGCTCCGTACTCATTGGCGCGCGCACCCTGTGCAATCCTTGAGTCTTCAACTTGGTTGAAGATCATCGGCGGACGCTCGAACTGATAAAAGACGAAGACCAGCACGCCGACCAGCAGGATCAAAAACTGCATCGGGATTTTGACGAACGCACTCATCAACAGAGACGTGCGCCCCTCGTTCACGGATTTCGCGGTGAGATAACGCTGCACTTGGCTCTGATCGCAACCGAAATAGGCGAGCATCAAAAACAGCCCGCCGATCAAACCCGACCAGAGCGTGTAAGTCTGTTTCAGATCGAAAGTCGTATCAATTGTCGTCAGCCGCCCGGTCGCGCCTGCCAGATGCAGCGCGTCGCCGAGCGATACGTCTGCCGGAAATTTCGCGACAATGATGAAGAGACAGACGAAGAGGCCGAAGAAGATCACGATCACCTGCTTCACGTCCGTCCACGTCACGGCCTGCACGCCGCCGACCATCGTGTAAGCAGTCGTCGAAAGTCCCATCGCGAAGATCGTCCACACCTCGCTCCACCCTAAAACAATCGAGAGAATGACCGATGGTGCGGCGATGATCACGCCGACGCCCAAGCCCCGCGAGATGAGGAAGAAGAAGCTCGTCAGCGTCCGCGTCTTCAGGTCAAAACGTTTTTCGAGGTACTCGTAAGCCGTGAAGACTTTGGCGCGATAGAAGAACGGCACCGCCGTCACGCACAAGATGATCATGGCGAACGGCAGGCCGTAGTAAAACTGTATGAAGCGCATTCCGTCCGAGTAGGCTTGCCCAGTCGTCCCGACCAGAGTGATCGCCGAAAGCTGCGTCGCCATCACCGAGAGGCCGACGGCCCACCACGGCAAGCTCCGGTTGGCAAGGAAATATCCTTCGGCGTGCTTGCTGTGTTTCGTCATCCGCACGCCGTCCCAAATGATATAGATGAGATAGGCGGCGACCACCGCCCAGTCCAACAATCTCATGCTTTACACCTTCCGCTTCAAGATGAGAAAGCGCGTGAGAACAACCACAACGCCCCGATGACCAGCACAGTGAACAACACGACGGCGAGATAGATCGCGCGCCAACGTGTTTCTCCGTCAGCGCGTGGCTTATCTTTTAGAGGCAGGTTGAAATCAGACATAAATTTTAGTAGCAACGCACTTCAGCTAACTTTATCGCGCAGGAGTTTATCTTGTTGCGATCCATAACAACTCATCGTCAAGAAGCTGTTTCGCCAGCCCGTGAATAATAACGAAAGGCTGCATTAACGGATTGATAAAGCGAAACCGGAATCTCCGGGCCTTGCCCGTCTTTTGCAGGATCGGACCTCGTTTGCCGGAACAAAAGTCTGTTAGGTGACGGGAAAAGGAAGGGATGTAATAAGGTTTATCCATAATTGCCGATAGAGGTTTGGCGACAGCCGCAGCCGAGAAGTAGCCTAAATCGTCCGTCTCCGCTAAGGCACAGGCTAAAAGGACTTCCTCATAAAGATTATGTTTCTGCGGACTACTCGTTGCCTTGTAATAAGCATTAAGAATGCTATGAGCCTTCTCGACGGCGGTGATTGTTGCGGCCTTTACATCACTCATCGTGATATGCGTGTTTTGATTTTTATCAATAGCGTGAAGGGCGGCGTAGAGACCTAATAAATGTGTGTAGTGCGGCAGACCTTGAGAAAGACGCGCGATCCTGTCTTTAGCATGTTCGTCTATCGTCATCCCCGCATGGCTGAGACCTCTATCGATAATTTGCAGCAACTCCGCCCGCGACATGCGCGGCATCGGAACTTGGATCAGAGCGCGCTCTATCGACCTATGCTCGGAGATGAGATCGTCAACGGCGTCGGCAACGCCGACGAGAATAAGCGTGACGTTGACGGAATGATCCGATAGGTTTTTGATCGTATCGGCTAATAATGTGATGGTCTCTCTATCCTTAATCCGATCCACTTCATCTAAAATGATAATCACAGTCCCCGGAATTTGGCTGAGTATGTAGCGAATATCGTCGGGTGTTGGTTCTTCCGGCAGAAGGCTATCTAGCGAACGTGTTTCATCGAATGATTCGCTGCGGAAGCCGATTTGTTTAGCCCGCATAATGACCGTCATCTCGCGGAAGATTTTTCGCCATAAAGAAGCAAAATTATCGGTTCCATCACAATTGATTGTTCCAGAGTTTAGTAGCTGCAATCCAGCACCCGATAGAATCTCGGCCAAAACCTTAGCCAGAGATGTTTTCCCTACGCCTCGTTCTCCGAACATAATAACGTGTCGCCCAGGTTGCACGGTGGCGTTAACGACATCGTTGATCTGGTCTTGGCGACCTGCAAATAAGGTAATCCTATCTACCGGTGCGCAGGGACGAAAAACTGTGCCAACCTTTACTCGAAAATTTATTTGTTCCTGTGCATCCAATATTTTCGCCCTCCCATCGATGTCAAAAGCTCTGAATTAACCCCACAAGGCTAACAATAAGCACGCAAAAGCTACAAGTCAACACTCGAACGCTGTCAGCACGCCCTAAATTCTGCCGACTCAGCTAGTTTTTGTGCGATGCCCCGTTCTGCGAAGGCTCAAACACATGAGTGCCGTGAAACCGCCAGCAATGTCGATTAGGCTGTCCCAGATCGTGCCGGTGCGTGAAGGGACTAATGACTGATGATACTCGTCAAACAGGGAGTAAACGATGACGAGAAGGAGCGAGGCCGCGAACCAAGCGCGCCGCAAAGTCGCCTGTGACGAGGTGATGAAGGCGCGTGCAGCTAAAAGCGCGAGCAGGGCGTACACGGCAAAGTGCGCCAGTTTGCGCGTGAGGAAGTGAGCATGGGCGAGCGCTATGGCAGAGATGTCCGGGAAGAGCCAGCGCAGCAGGGGACCCATGATGCGCGAAGTTTCCGAAGCCGCCATCGCGCCGGTCGAAGCGTAGAAGATGAAGCCGAGCCAGAGCGCGAGCGGGCCGTAACGCCACAACCGCCCGCGCCATGAAGAGACGGTCAATTTCTCAGCAGGCATTACCATTGCTCTCACCCTCTCTTGTTTGTGTATGGCCTTGCTCTCAAACAAAAAGGGAAGCGGCGCGCACGCGGCTTCCCTTCTCCAGACTCTGACTTTCAACCAACTCGCTCAAGACGATGCTGCCGCCGAGCCGGAGACGACTTCGATGATTTCGGTGGTGATCGCCGCTTGGCGGATGCGGTTCATGTTAAGCGTCAGCGTGCCAATCAGTTCGCCCGCGTTCTTCGAGGCTGCGTCCATCGCCGTCATGCGCGCGCCTTGTTCGGACGCGATTGATTCGAGCAACGCGCGGAAAACTTGCGTCTCGATCAAGCGCGGCAAAAGTCTTCCGAAGATGTCGGCGGGCGGCTGTTCGTAAATGTAATCGATGAAAGTTTCGGGCTGTGGCCCCGCCGTGACTTGCTCTCCAGTCTCTTCCATAACGCGCGAGACGGGAAGTAGTTGTTCGAGAATGACGCGCTGTTGCAACGCCGATTTGAACTCGTTGTAGATGATGAAGACTTTATCGATCCCTTCGTCTTCCGTGTAGCGGCGCATAATGTCGCCGGCTAATTCGACGGCTTCTGCATAACTAATGCGTCCTTTACCCGTCAGACCGATGTATTCCTGCGCGATCTGTATGTCGCGGCGGCGGAAGAAGTCGCGCCCCTTGCGCCCGACCGCCATCAATTCGATGGTCTTCCCCGCGTTCTCGCGGATGAAGGCTTGCGCGGCCTTGATCAGATTCGCGTTGAACGCGCCCGCTAAACCTTTGTCGGCGGTGAGCAGCACGAGCAGGTAACGCTCGTTGCCGCGCGCGTCGAGCAGCGGGTGGTGATAATTCTCGTCCGTGTGCGAAGCCAGTTCCGTCAGCACGTCCGTCATCTTCCGCGCGAACGGGCGCGCGTTTGTCACGCGCTCTTGCGCACGTCGCAGATTCACCGCCGAAAGCATCTTCATCGCTTTCGTGATCTGCTGCGTGTTCTTCACCGACTTGATGCGGCGACGGAGATCGAGAAGGTTAGCCATAACTCAAGAGGTTAGAGGTTAGAGGTTAGAGGTTAGTGAAGGCAGTTTGTTTTTCAACTGACCTCTAACCTCTGATCTCTGACCTCTGCTTTTATGCTCCGACGGCGACGGGCGCGGCGGGCGTCGCGGCGGGTGTCGCGGGCGTTGTTGTTCGTGTTGTTGGAACGGTCGGGGGCGTGTTGCTCCAAGTCTCTTTGAAGTCTTTGAGCGATTGCGTCAGACCGCTCTTGATGTCGTCGGTGAGCGCCTTTTGCTCGCGCATCTTTTGCAGCAAGCCGGGATGTGCGTTCTCGATGAAGCGGAGAAGTTCCGACTCAAAGCGGCGGATTTGCTCGACGGGAATATCGTCGGTGTAGCCGTTCGACGCGGCCCAGATGCCGAGAACTTGTTTCTCCACGTCCATCGGTTGATATTGCGGCTGTTTGAGAATCTCGGTCAGGCGTTGGCCGCGCGCGAGTTGCGCCTGCGTCGCTTTGTCGAGGTCGGAGCCGAATTGCGCGAAGGCTGCAAGTTCGCGGTATTGCGCGAGATCGAGTCGGAGCGTGCCGGCGACGGATTTCATCGCCTTGATCTGCGCCGCGCCGCCGACGCGCGAGACCGAATTGCCGACGTTAATGGCCGGGCGCACGCCCGCGTTGAAGAGATCGGCTTCGAGGAAGATTTGCCCGTCGGTGATCGAGATCACGTTCGTCGGAATGTAAGCCGAGATGTCGCCCGCTTGCGTCTCAATGATCGGCAAGGAAGTGAGCGAGCCGCCGCCTTCCGCATCTGAGAGTTTCGCGGCGCGCTCAAGCAAACGCGAGTGCAGATAGAACACGTCGCCCGGATACGCCTCGCGGCCCGGCGGACGCCGCAGCAGCAAGGAGATTTCGCGATAAGCGGCGGCGTGCTTCGAGAGATCGTCGTAGATGGTCAAGACGTGCCGGCCATTGTCGCGGAAATACTCGCCGATGGCCGCGCCGGCGTAAGGCGCGAGGAACTGCATCGCCGCCGGATCGGAGGCCGTCGCGCTGACCACGATGGAATAGTCCATCGCGCCAAAGTCATCCAAAGTTTTGACGACCTGCGCCACCGTCGAACGCTTTTGGCCGATGGCGACGTAAATGCAGATCACGTCCTTGCCCTTCTGGTTGATGATCGTGTCGAGCGCGACGGCGGTCTTGCCCGTCTGCCGGTCGCCGATGATCAACTCGCGCTGGCCGCGCCCGATGGGAACCATCGCGTCAATCGCCTTGAGGCCCGTCTGGAGCGGTTCTTTCACCGGCTGGCGATCAACCACGCCCGGCGCGATGCGCTCGATGGAGTTGAACTGATCGGTGATGATTGGTCCCTTCTCGTCAATCGGCTGGCCGAGCGCGTCGACCACGCGACCGATCAGCGCGTCGCCGACCGGAACGCTCATGATCCGCCCGGTGCGGCGCACCACGTCGCCTTCCTTGATCTTCTGAAAGTCGCCGAACAGCACCGCGCCGACCTTGTCCTCTTCCAAGTTCAAGGCCAGCCCGCGAACCTCGTGCGGAAAATCCAACAACTCGCCGGCCATCGCTTTTTCGAGGCCGTGAATCTCCGCAATGCCATCGCCGACTTTAATGACCGTGCCGACCTCCGTGACAGTCACGCCCGTCTCGAAGTTCTCGATCTGCTGCCGGATAATGTCGCTAATCTCGTTGGCTTTAATCGGTTCCATAACTGTATTTTTGATTTTTGATTTGCGATTTTTGATTTGTCTGCTGATCCGCGATCCGAGCTTTCTCTAATTGCAAATCAAAAATCAAAAATCGCAAATTCAGACCTCTCCTGCCATCTTCTGCTTGATCTGCTGCAATTGGTTGCGGACTGAGCCATCGTAAATGGTCGAGCCGATGCGCGTTACGATGCCGCCCAAGAGTTCTTCATCGACGGCGAATTGCAGACGCACTTTCCGCCCGGTCAAATTTATCAGGCGAGCGCGTAAGTTTTCTTGCGCCTGTTCAGGCATGGGCCGCGCCGTCGTCACTTGTGCCGAGACCATGCCGGCGCGCACGTCCAATTCGTGTGCGATGCTTTTGTTGATTTCATTCAGATCGGTGAGCCGCTGATTCTGCAACAGCACTTGGAGGAAATTCGCTGTCGCCGGGCGCACGCGAGTACGTGCGATCAGCATACTCAAAACTTTGCGCTTCTGATCATAAGGGATCGTCGGATTGCGGAAGACCTCCAACAGTTGCGCGTTCGACAACATCATGTCACCCCACGCCGATAGTTCTTCCTGCACTTCCCGCGCTTCGCTCCGCGCCGTCACCACGTCCGCCAGCGCCGCAGCATAACGCCGCGCCATCGTCTGCACGCTCAACGCCTTGCTCCCTCCAACTCTTCGATATAACCGTTCATCAAGCGCGCATCATCTTCCGGGCGAATGTCTCGCCGCAACATCTCTTCAGCCAACAGCACACTCTGTTCGGCGGCATAGCGCCGTAAATCATGGCGCGCTACTTTGCCCGCGCTCTCAATTTCTCGCTGCGCTTGCTCACGCAGTTTCCGCGCCTCTTCTTCAGTGGCACGTGCGATTCGTTCACGCTCGGCCAGTGCTTCCTGCTGCGCCTGCTCGCGAATCGTCGTGACCTCCGCATCCAAACGCGCCAGACGGGCATCCACCTCTTCCAGCTTTGCCAAAGCCGCGTTGCGCTCTTCCTGCGCTCGCATCAAGTCGCGCCGGATCGATTCGCGCCGCGTTCGCATCGCCTCGCTGATGGGGCGGCGCAAAATGTAATACAGAATTCCGATGAACAGGAAAAGATTGATGAACTTCCAAAGTTCAAAGCCCGGATAGTTGTACCATGTCGGGCCAACGAAGAGAGCCATCATTGAAATCAAGACGGGTGTCATAAGCGTTTGAAATTTTAGGCGCGCGGCTGCGCTGAAGAAACGCCTCCGCCGGGACGGCGTAAAAGCTGCGAACTGATCTCGCCGGCGATCCGCCGTGCGTCGCCTTCGAGCGAAGCGCGCGCCTCCGTCGTTTGCACCTGAATCGCCGTCTTCTGCTCTGCGATTGACTGCGTGACTTCGGCGCGCACCTTATCGACCTGCGCCTGCCGCACACGCATTGCCTCAGCGCGCTCTTGCTCTAGCCTCTGATAGCCCTCGACGCGCGCCTCGCGCAGAGAATTTTCATAACGTTTCAAATTCGCATCGACTCGCCGCAAAGTGTCCTGCGCTTCACCCGAACGACCGCGCGTGCGTCGTTCACGCTCTTCCAGAATGCGATTGATCGGTCGGAACAGCGTCGCGTTCAGCACATAAACCATGAAAATGATAAGCGCGATGTGCAAGAATATTGTGCCGTCCGGCACGAGTTGGATGGAATTTTGGAGGAAACCCAAAAAGAGCATAAGACTCACAGTTTTAGTTGTAACGAGTCGTAGCGACTCGACATCGGGTATGACTCAGAAATCTATGCGTATTAAAAGGTTGCGACTTTAACACGCGATTTCACAAACAGTCAAGGACAGCTCAGATTGAGAGACTTTTTCGCTTGCCTTTGATAACCCAAAAATCAAAGTCGCCGCGCAAAACTCATGCGGCGACTTCGATCTTCAGGCTCCCAACTGAGTTTGGCCTTGTAATTAGCTCAGAGGCGCATCGGCATGATGATGTATTTGTAATCGTAATCAGTGTCGGAGACTGGCCGTAGTTGTGCTTGTGAGTTGCCGTCCCTGAACTCAAAAGAAATCTGCCCATCACTAGCAATGTTTAAGAAATCTTGCAGATATTGAGCGTTAAAACCGATCTCCATTTCGTCGCCGGCATATTCGGTCGCGACTGTTTCCCGTGCTTCTCCTTCCTCTGCCGTCTGCGAGCTGATGTGAAGATTTCCCGGCACGAGATGAAAACGGATGGCGTGCGAGCGATCATCGGCCATCAGAGCTACGCGGCGGATCGCTTGGCCCAAAACTCCGCTGTCGAACATTGCCGACTTATCATTGTTTTTCGGGATCACCATCTCGTAGTTTGGAAATTGCCCGGCGAGAGTGCGCGAAACCAAAAGTCGCGGCCCCATCTCGAAGTAAATGTGGTTCTCGTCTGTCGCCAGACCAATCTCTCCCTCATGCGAAGCCGTCAGCTTGGTCAATTCGGCAAGTGTCTTTCGTGGAATCAGGGTGTCGATTCCCCCGTTCGTCACGTTAGCGCCCAAATCCTTACGCTCGATATAGGCCAAGCGATGCCCGTCCGTCGTCACCATTCGCCCACCCGTCTTGTCTAAAAGGAACTTAGCGCCCGATAGAGTGTATCGTGACTCTTCCAGAGTGATGGCGAAGATTGTGCGTTTGATGAGCGTCTCAAAAACACTTCCCGGCAGTTTAATCGACGCCGAACGGAAATCCGGCAACTCCGGGAAACTTTCGCGCTCAACTCCGGCAATGCGGAAATTAGACCGTTCACACTTCACCGTGACCCAATTGTTGTCCTCTTTGCGGAAACTAACCGAAG